>JAAZGQ010000403.1 GCA_012511135.1 Bacteroidales bacterium
GCAATTTCCAGATTCCTGAAAGCGTGCGACACTTCAGGATCGCTCATTACATGCCACATATTGATCACCATGGTGTCGCGGCACACCTCAAAGCGTTCCCCCCAGAATCCATCGGTCCAGCTGACAGCCGACACATCGGTACTCCAGAGTTTGGCATAGGGACTGTTGACGGTGTTAACCAGTCCTTTGTCCTGTGCGTACAGGCTGGTGCATGCCAGCAGGGCATACAGCAATATCGACTTTTTCATGCTTTTCATCATTATAAAATTACGTCAAACTTATACTCTCCCGATCCCAACTCAAGCATTGTACAATTGTTTTCGGTTCCACGGTAACGGATGGCCTTAGATGAACTCAAAGACCGACCGCCTTCCTGGATGTTCTTTTTTTGTGTAGTAGGTAAATAAACAAGAGCTGAGGAATTGGCCGGAACCTTAATGCTCCATTCTAAACGATCTTCCGATTTTTTCCAGTTCGAAACAACCAAACCGTAAGGTGTTTTGTAAGAAGCATTTATAAAATTCAAATCGGCAATTCCGAAATCAGGTTTCATTATAACTCTTTTGTAGCCCACTTGTTCTGTGTCGCTGCTGATACCGGCCAGATTTTCGTAACACCAGATCAGCAGGTCACCCAACAACATTACGTGGTTGCCTGAATTCATGCTGGGAGCTGCCGTGTCACCATTCCACAATTCCCAGATAGTGGTGGCGCCTTTGGTTAGCATATAACCCCAACTAGGCTGTTTGGTGGTACTGGCAAGCAAAAAGGCGATGTCTCCCCTGCCCATGGCTGTGAGCTCACGCATCAGCCACTGGCCACCGATAACACCGGTAGCCATGGTGCCACCGTAGGTCTCCAACAATGTCTTCTGGACATTTCCTTCTACTCCCCGACGTTCTTCAGCTGGAACCAAGTCAAAAGCCAGGGCTAGTAAGTTGGATGTCACTGTATTGTTGCTGTAATACTGTTTTTCGCTGTTGTAAAAATGCCGGTTAAAGGCAGTTTTCATATCCCCGGCCATAGCCAGGTAGACGGTAGCGTCTTTGGTTTTGTCGAGCAAAACTGCAAAATCGGCCATCAGGTGATATAATTTATAAAAATAAGCAGTCGATATCAGAGCGCCCTCGGTTATGCGCGAAGGATCACTGGAATGTATGATTTCGGGAGCTTCGGGAGGCATGCACCAATCTCCGTATTTGTCGGCTACCAACAAACCGTCTTTGGAATAATGCTTACGCATGTGTTCCATCCACAACTTCATAGAGTCGTAATTTTTCTCTATGGGTCTCAGATCTCCAAATTGACGATAAAGCATTTCAGAAATAAAAAAGAAGGCTGCAGGCCAGGTGACATCGTCCGAATAATAATTCCAGTAGGCCGGAGCCACATCGGGAATACTGCCGTCCCAGCGTTGAGCCTCGCGAATGTCGTCTATCCATTTGGCGTACAACTTATCGTTTTCGAAGAGAAAACTTTCTCCGTAAGCACCAATGGTGCGATCGCCCAGCCAGGGCATACGCTCATTGCGTTGCGGGCAGTCGATGGGCATGCCTTTATAATTGCCCTTGATTCCCCAGTAAGCATTGCGAACGATGCCGTTTAGCACCTCGGATGATGACTCAAAATGACCCAGGTCTTCCATCTCGTCACTCACAAATTCTCCGATAAAATCTTCGGCTTTGGGTTCTCCCGGATAATTGCTCAGTTCCACGTAACGGAAACCATGAGTTACAAATATGGGAGCCCATTCTTCACCCTGAGGATCGCCTTTGAGTATGTATTTATCGGTTACCAGAGCATCCCTTAAATTGGCCATACTTAAACTGCCGTCTTCCAGCAGGGTTTCGGCAAAACGAAGTTTAACTTCATGTCCGGCTTTTCCCTTTACTTTCATACGAATCCATCCCGTCATGTTCTGTCCCATGTCCAGAATGTAGGTGTTTTTGTTCAAAGGAGTAATGCTTACAGGCTTGAACACATCGGTAATACCCATCCCAGGCATTGGCTGGGCACGAATAACGGCCGTAGGTATGGTCACCCTTTGCGCCGGAAACCAATTGCGGTCTGTCTTGAATCCGACTTGGTTCCAACCGGGAAATTCTTTGCGGGCGTCGTACTCTTCGCCGTCAAACTCATTATTGCTGACAATTGGACCATTGGCTGTCATCATCCAACGTTCGTTGCTGCCTATGGTTTGTTTGGTGCCGTCTTCGTATTCAATCTTTAGAATCACGCGCAGCTTGGGATAACCAAAATTGGCCCACTTGTAAGGCTTGTAATTCTGACGCATAGCATAATAGCGTCCATTTCCCACAATGACTCCCAGGGCATTTTGACCCTCTTTTATGGAAGATGTTACATCATGACTATTGTAGAGTATACTCCTGCGATAATCTGTGGGAGCCGGTGTCATCACCTGCTCTCCTATACGTCCTCCGTTGATCCACAGTTCGTACAAACCCAGGCCGGAAATATGCAAGAGCGCCTGACGCACAGGTTTAGCACAATTGAATTCATTTCTGAAATAGCGGGCAGACAACCGGGCATGCGTTTTTTCTTCGTCCCAGGGCATAGCTCTGTCCAAACCTATCCAGCGACTGTTTTTCCAATCGTTTTCGGTCAAAAGTCCGGTAGCCCAACTGGCTGTTTCGCTCTCAACGGGCTCATTGCCTTTGTTGGTCCACACCTGTACTTTCCAGTAATAATACCGACTGCTCTGTAATTCAGGCCCGGCATAAGGAATCAGCACAGACAGGTCTGAGCTTTTTTTACCAGAGTCCCATACATCTGCCTGACCAGCAGCGAGTTTTTCTTTGCTGGAAGCGACCAGTAGTCTGTAGGCTGTTTGGCTTAACCCACGAGCATCGCTTTGCAGCTTCCAGCTCAACCGGGGACTGGGAGCATCAATGCCAACAGGATTCACCAACATTTCGCATTTAAGGTCTACCGCTTTGAGATCGGGGGCAGAAGATTGTTCCTGCTTACAGGAAACAAACATCAGGCTTAGCAGCACTGGTATCAACATAAGTCTTTTCATAAGGCTTTTATTTTAATTCGGGTAAAACTGTCCAACTTTTATCTATATATTTCTTAGCAGCATCTACGGCAATCAGCACCATATCGTTCCCTTCGGCATGTGCTTTGGGAGAGTTGAACTGTTGAATGCCGTTTTCGAATTCACCAAGGTAACTGAGGTCTCCATTGACCGGATCCATCCACCAAACCACCTTTTTTGCACCACTTATTTTGCTCAGGTCAATTTCCATGGGACGGCTGGTGTAATTGTAAACCAAAAGATAATCATCACCGCGGGTGGCACTGAGACGCTCATAACGAACTCCGTTCTCTCCGGCTATGACCGATTGATCGGGAATACGTTCAAAAAAGGGAAAGCTCAGGATCAGATTTTTGAGGTGTTTCATTTGATTAAATCCTCCATCCTTGAGTGCTTCTACCCAATGCATGGTCGCTCCGTAAGCTCCAGGGCGCTGACCGCCTTTGTGCATCTGCATAATGGAATTGTTGCCGTAGGTATGACCAAAAGAACCGGCAAAAACAGACCAATAAGCATAACGTCGGACGTCTTTGGCCTGCCATAGTGGCTCCTCAGGATTGTGCAGGCCTTGCGGAATACCCTCGTAACTGGGTTCACCATCAATAACCGGCTTGAGCGGCTCGTAAGTCTTGCTGATTTCCACATAACGCCAGTTGTCTTCTTCTGTTGAATCGGGCAAAAATTCTTTACCCGGTTCCGACTGTTCGTAGCGGCGGTGTCCGCTTTGAAACATATTGAAATCCAGCCATTCTGCATTGTTCATCCATATAGCCGACAATGTACGCCCAAAGGGATGGAAAGTCATCAAATGATTCTTATCAACCGCTTTGATGCTTTCTGCCAGAGCATGCCAGACTTCAGGTTTAACATCTCCGTGAATGTCTCCTCCGATAAACCAGATAATATTGGGCTTGTCTTTATAGCGTTCGGCCAGGAAAGTACCGTAGGCTCTGGCTTGTTCTTCGTCCATCAGGCCTTTTTTGACCAAACCTCCCCAAATACATACCATTCCGATGTATATTCCTTTGGATTCAGCGGTTTCAATGATGTAATCCATGTGGTCCCAATAGCCATAAACGCCTTCCTGATTGATCTTACTGAAATCAAATCCGTCAATCATGGAACGCTGACCGTAAGCATTGACTGCAGGCACCCCGTTGATGGTTTGTACCTGAACCACGTTGTATCCTGCCTGACGGCAGTTTTCAAGATAAAATTCAGCTTCGTTTCTGTTAAGTCGTTCGGGTAAAAGCCATCCGGTTTCGCCCAACCAGAAAAATGGTTTGCCGTTTTCGTGCTGTAAATAGCATTGGGTGGCGTCCACCTGCAATTTCCCGTTATCCCAGGGCAATTCTTCTTTTTGTCCGCAGGCCAGGAGCATAAGCATCACTACCAGCAGGCTGTTCTTTAAAATTAAATTCTTTAGTTTCATAGGTATAAAGCTTAGTGTAGTTGTTTAGTAAATCGGTGTTTTCCACTTTGGACAAGTTCAGGCAGATCGTTCCCGGGTAAATACACTTTGGCAGTAGAATTGGCCGGAATCTCCAGATTCATCGAGAACTGTTTGTTTTCGTCAATTTCCCATTCAACACTGATCTTGCCGTAAAGACTTTGAGTATTGCATTTCACCCAGTTCAGATCTCCTACAACTTCCGGTTTAATGATGAGATGTTGAGCTCCCGGAGCTTTTTCGTTATCAAACTGTATACCGCCCAGAGAACGGAAAAACCATTCGTCAATAGATCCGAGCATGAAATGGTTCCAGGAAGCACCCAATCTGGGATCCCATTGTTCAGTCAGAGTGGTGGCTCCGAATTTGAGCTGGAAGCCGTAACCCGGTGCTTCTTCGTGATTATGCATTTTGTACATCAGTTCATTCAGGCCGTTGCGAGCCAGCACCTGAAACATATAGCGGTTACCCACTTCGCCTGTAGTAAGCCTGTTGCCATGGGCTTGGATATCAGCCACGAGATTGTCCATCACTCGCTGTCGGTATTGCGGTTCCACCATATCCAAAAAGAGTGGCAAGGCATAGGACGTCTGGCTGCCGCTGCCGTAAATGCAACTATCTGCTCTGAAAAAGCGATCGTGAAAAGCCTTATTGACCTCTTTTCCCAAACGGCTATAAAAATCCACGTCTTCCTGTATTCCCAGCATGCTGGCAGCACGAATCAGCAATTGAATGTCAAAATACAAATGCGCAGTTCCAACCAAAGGCACAGGAGTATTGCGTGAAAATCCCGCTCTGAAATCGCCGTAATCGTACCAGTCTCCCAAACCGTGCATCACTATGTGATTTTCCGCTCTGCTTTCGAGGTAATCGACGTATTTCTTCATGACCGGATAATATTCTCTGATCAAACGGTCATCGCCGTAGCGTTCGTAATACAAAAAAGGCAAAATGACCGAGGTACTACCCCATTCCGGCGAATCATTCCACAATTCTCCAAACTCTGTATACATAGGTGCCGTGGTGGGTACAAGTCCATTGGGATATTGTTCATCGGCCATGTCCCTCATAATCTTTGGGAAAAGTCTGCTTAAATCGTAATTGTACAGCAGACCTTCGCCGTTGAGTTGCACCTGTTCGAGCCAGCCGAGTTTCTCTCTGTGCGGACAATCGGTAAAGACAGCATGCATATTGCTTTTGACGGCCATCTTAATCAATTTGTGCGTATTATTGAAAATAGTATTGGACGACTCAAAATGACCAATTTCCTCAACAGAATTGTGTACAAAACAAGAATGGATGTCTGTGATTACAGGCAAGTGCCCGGGATTATCAGCTCCCTGCATTACAGCGCCTTCCAGCTGAATATAGCGAAAACCGTAATAAGAGAAACGGGGACGCCAGTATTCTTCTTTATCGCCTTTGAGGGTATATTCATAATAATGCGGCCCACCCGACTGACTTTGGCTTACCAGCCCCCGGTCGTTGAGTGATTCACCTACGGTCAGTTTAACTTTATCGCCTTTTTCCCCTTTTACTTTGATTTCGGGATAACCGGAAAGATTCTGGGCCATATCCAGTACGTAAACCCAAACCGTATCACTTTTTTCTGCCTGAGCTTCTCTGGAATTTCTGTTTCGGGCAGGCAGTACAGGCAAGTGCTGCATAGTTTTAACAGGATAACGGTCCATTATCTTAACCGGATTGGCCGCCTGGGGCAACAATTCCCCTTTGGGCGCTTCCTGTAAAACAACCGATTTCCACTGGCTGTCGTCAAATCCGGGTTTATCCCAGCCTGGCTGTTCCATATTGGCATCGTAATCTTCGCCTCCGTAAATGCAATTGAAGGTAATTGGGCTGAAGTCGTATTTCCAGCTTCTGTCCGAAGTCCATTCCCCTGTTGTTCCATCTTTGTAACGTACATATAATTTAAAAAACAAAGTCGGAGGGCCAAAACTGATCAGCAATTTACGATAACGCCCTCCCTGAACATTGTAAAAGCCGTTACCCAACAAAACACCGGCGACGTTTTCTCCCTTTTTTAGAAAATCTTTTACATCGTATATATTGTAATACACCGTTTTATCGTAATCAGTCCACAAAGGAGCAAATTCAGTTTCGCCTACTTTTTGGCCGTTCAGACTCAATTCATAATGTCCAAGGCCACTGATATACACCAGGGCTTCCTCTATGGGTTTTTCCATTTGCATGGCTTTGCGCAGATAAAGGCTCTTTTTTGATAAAGGATCCGTGGCAGCCCACAAAGCTTTGCTCTCGGGGTTACGGTTGACGGAATTACCTTCAAATCTCCGGCCTTCTGGCAGTCTTGAATCAGCCCTGGTAATGGCTCCTACCCAGCGGGCATCCAGCCAGGATTCTTCGGGTTCAGTCCAAAACTGCTGCAATTTGCTCCAGTCGGTAATATTGCCCTGATTATCCCAGACACGTACTCTCCAGGCATATTTCTGAAGGGGCTTTAAGCCAGGGCCGGTGTAAGGAACCAGCTGACTGTTGTTCTCTGTTACTTTTCCGCTGTTCCAAAGCAATATTCTTTGAGAGTTTTCCCTTTGGTAGAACTCCAGCTCATAAGCTTCTTGCATAATAGCGTTCCCCGAGGCTTGTATTTGCCAGCTCATGTGAAAATCTTCAGACCCAAGTGTCAAAGGCTTTTCCTGATATTCAAGGCTCATTTTCCCTATCCTGGTCTCAGCAGTACATGAAATAAGTCCGGCAAGCAATACAAGTCCCAAAACAAAATGCATACTACTTACTAAGTATTTCCTTTTAACAAAACTGAGAGTTCTAAATTGCCTGTTTCTCATTGTAAAGTATTGAATTATTGATTAACACTTATTTTATAGATAGCCTGTGCCCTTAAATAAAAAGAATTTGGCACAGCACAGACCAGACAAACTATTCTATTGAATAACAAGGAAATAACAAATAAATGTCCTTATATTCGTTGCCTGAGCCAAAAGTATTAAAAATTAATCTGAAAATTGATTAGATTTAGGCTTTTAAATAACAATTTATCCTAAATTGCAGCTGGCAATTCAAAAGACATGAAGAGAAACTAAACCCTAATATATATTTATTATGATTGAGTCCAAGATTGAAAAAAAGCTACAGGAAATGAGGGCTTTTTACCGTACAAACAGCACTAAAGAAAATAATTACCGTATTAATTCACTCAAAACCCTTTATTCGGCCATCACTCAACACGAAACCAGATTGATGGAGGCATTGGCCAAAGATCTGCACAAATCTCATTTTGAATCTTTTGCCACGGAGATCAGCATTGTACTGCAGGAAATTCGCTATCAGATAAGACATTTGAAAAAATGGTCCAAAACCAAAAGAAAAGTTACTCCATTGGTTTTCTTTCCCTCCAGGAGTTATATTTATAAGGAGCCGTATGGTGTGGTTCTAATTATAGCTCCCTGGAATTATCCTTTTCATTTGCTCTTTAATCCCCTGGTCGGAGCCTTGGCGGCCGGCAATTGTGCCATGCTCAAGACTTCTCCCCTGGCTCCGGCTACTGCCGAAGTTATGGAAAAAATTGTGTCTTGTTTTCCTCCTGAATACATCAGTATCTGGCATGGACATAGGGAGGTGAACCAGGCTTTGCTCAAAGCCCGCTTTGACTATATTTTTTATACTGGCAGCCCGGCAGTAGGCAAAATTGTCATGGAAGCCGCTTCAAAACACCTGACTCCCCTCAGTCTGGAACTGGGAGGCAAAAGTCCCTGCATTGTAGACAGGGATGCCAACATTCGTTTTGCTGCCAGAAGAATTGCCTGGGGCAAAACAATTAACGCCGGGCAAACCTGTATTGCTCCCGACTATTTGTTAGTGCATCAAAGCGTGAAAGAGGATTTTTTATCGGAATACAAACAAGCCATCATATCCATGTTAGGCACTAAGCCGCAGACCTCTCCGGATTATCCGCGCATAGTATCCGCTTCTGCGCTGGAACGCCTGAGCGGCTATCTTAAAGAGGGTAGAATTGTTTTGGGCGGGACAGTTGAGCCCGAAGATTTGTACATAGAACCCACAGTAATTGAAAATGCTAAACCGGAAGCCGCAATATGGCAGGAAGAAATTTTCGGTCCTATTTTCCCACTCAAGGAGTTTAATCAAACCGAAGAGCTTATAGAATTTATAAACAATAGAGAAAAACCGCTGGCACTATATTATTTCACCAGAAACAGGAAAAACATCCGCAAGCTATTGAATTCCACTTCTTCGGGTGGAGTTTGCATCAACGACACCCTGCTGCACGTAGCCAATCACAGGCTACCTTTTGGAGGAGTGGGAAACAGCGGAACAGGCCAGTATCACGGCAAATTCAGTTTCGAAACCTTTAGCCGAAGCAAAGCAGTAGTTTGCTCCAGCTCAAACATAGACATTGCACTGAAATATCCGCCTTACAGAGGCAAACTAAAACTATTCAAAAAGCTGCTTTAATTCCGGTCTTCGGTATCGAGTAAACCTTTGGGTACAAATTCAATATAGTCGTATCCAAAATAATCATTGGTATTACTAGACAATACAGACTTCATCCGAAAGGTATGGATATTGCCGTCTCCTAAAGAATAGATGCCCAGTATTCTGCGCAGTGAATGGGTACTAAGGCGGCCGCTTTTTCCTTGAGGGTACTGGCAAAAATAATCCGGAGCCTTCATCCATCCTCGATTTCGTAAATCCTTATCATTACTTATACCATCGTCGTCCGTATTGGCATCAGCAATATATCCTATATCTGGATGTTCCGCATTCTTACCCATATCCAGAGGTATACCGTTGGGTACATTGTCCACATAGATTTGCACGATATTTCTTTCGCGAGTCTTAATTCCTATTCGAATTTCCCAGGAGCCCTCGGGTACCGGTGGCAAAATATGAGTAAAGTCGTACCAACCGTAAATATGGAAGCGGTCTCCCTGTAAACTGACTGCACCACCGGTTGGCCGTTTGCTGTTGACTTTGGTTTCGTCGTCTTTGTATTTGAGATTTTTAAAGAAACCCGAAGGATAATAATATTCAACTTCTGCGTCTACTCCTCTGGCCTTGATATTCATCATCTCGGGTAAAGTACTGTACACATCGATTCTAATTCTCTTGTTCAACACATCATTAATAACGCTGGCATCGTAAAGCAAAATCTTGTCGATGGGATGAAAAATGCCATTCACACAGGTAGTATGTTTCATCCCCTTTCCCAGAATACTTATATGCTCACCGGTTTTTTGTACATTGAAACGATTGCCGGCCCGCA
>JAAZGQ010000404.1 GCA_012511135.1 Bacteroidales bacterium
TAAGGAAACCGGTCTGCCGGTTGTGGACGAAGCTAAATGTACGGCTTGTGGAGCCTGCGTAAGAGCCTGTCCAAAGAATTTGTTCGAATTGCGAAAAAAAGGCCCCAAATCAAGACGAATCTTTGTTCCCTGCATGAAAAAAGACAACGGAGCTCTGGCCCGGAAAGGTTGCACCGTAGCCTGTATCGGATCTGGAGAATGTGAACAGGTATATGCTTTTGACGCAATTACCATCAAAGACAACCTGGCTTACATCGATTACAATGCCTGCCGGCTTTGTCGTAAGTGTGTGGAGGTTTGTCCTACCAACTCTATATGGGAATTGAATTTTCCTCCCAGAAAAAAAGCGGTCGAACAAGAAGTATCAGCAGAGGCTGAGAGTGATAAAATCACACCAAAGATTTAAATAAACCTTGAATTCAGGGAGAATTTTTGTGAAATTTCTCCGAAAACAGATATCAATGAGAACATTTTCTATGGGAGGGATACATCCTCCCGAAAATAAAATCTCGGCCGGTAAGGCCATAGAGCAAATACCCCTGCCAGGGCAGGTAACAATCTTGCTGAACCAGCATCTGGGGGCTCCGGCCATTCCGCTGGTACAAAGGGGGGACAGGGTCAAAACCGGGCAGCTTATTGCCAAAGCCGCCGGTTATGTTTCGGCCAACATTCATTCCTCGGTGACTGGCAAGGTCCTGAAATTAGATGAAGTGTTTGATCCGGGCGGATACAGACGTCAAGCAGTTATTATTGAGGTTGAGCCCGATGAATGGGCCGAAGACATCATACTGAGCACTACCTTAAAGAGGGACTGTACTTTGAGCCCAGAAGAAATTATTCAAAAAATTCAGGAAGGCGGTGTAGTTGGCATGGGAGGAGCCAGTTTTCCTACGCATGTCAAGTTGAACCCTCCTCCCGGCTCTAAACCTGAAGTGCTTATTGTGAACGCCGTCGAGTGTGAACCCTACCTTACCTCCGATCATCAGCTAATGCTGGAAAAAGGCATGGAGATCATTGTGGGTACCAAAATCATGATGATGGCTCTCAAGGTAAACCGGGCTGTGATTGCCATTGAAAACAATAAACCCGATGCCATCAGTTTGCTTGAAAGGCTGGCTATACCTTATTCGCAAATTGAAATAATGTCGCTGGCGGTTCATTATCCTCAGGGGGGCGAGAAACAACTTATCGAAGCCGTTCTTGATCGTAGGGTTCCTTCGGGAGCTTTGCCCGTGGTTACCGGAGCTGTTGTGCTCAATGTGGGCAGCGTGTTTGCCACTTACGAAGCAGTGCAAAAAAATAAGCCCGTCATAGACAGGGTGGTCTGTGTTACCGGTAAAAGTATAAAGAAGCCTGGAAATTATCTGTGCCGCATAGGTACTTCCGTGCAGGAATTGATAGATTTTGCAGGCGGAATGCCCGATACAGCAGCCAAGGTTATTTCGGGCGGTCCCATGATGGGCAAAGCCCTGGTCAACTCACAAATTCCGGTCAGCAAAGGGACATCGGGCATTTTACTTATGGACAGCAAAGAAGCCCCCCGTCAAAAGGTGTACAACTGCATACGCTGCGGTAATTGCATAGATGCTTGTCCTATGGGTTTGGAACCTTATTTATTGATGAATCTTTCGGAACTGTCTGAATGGGAAAATATGGAAAAAGAGCGCATAATGGATTGCATCGAATGTGGTTGTTGTTCTTATGTATGTCCTTCGAACCGACCTTTGCTCGATCATTTGAGGGTTGGAAAATTCAAGGTTGGAGCTATGATCAGGGGAAGAAAAAACCAATAAGCTATGGAAAACAAACTATACGTATCGATGTCACCGCACATACACAGCGGTGACAGCATTAGCAGAAAAATGTGGGAGGTCATAATTGCATTGATACCCGCACTGCTGGTTCCCCTGTATTTTTTTGGATTGGGCTCCATCCTGGTCACTTCGGTATCGATTGCGTCCTGCGTGGTGTTTGAATATTTGATCGGTCGTTTTTTGCTCAAGCAGGAAGCCAGCATACGCGATGGTTCAGCCATACTGACAGGCTTATTGCTGGCCTTCAACCTGCCCTCCAATCTTCCCTTGTGGATAGTGGTGATTGGCGCGCTGGTGGCCATTGGCATGGCCAAGATGTCCTTTGGCGGACTGGGTAACAATATTTTCAACCCTGCTCTTGTGGGCAGGGTGTTCCTGTTGATCTCTTTTCCACAGCAGATGACTTCCTGGCCGCTGCCTAAAGCCTTTAATCCGGATTTTATGGATGCTGCTACAGGAGCCACTCCTTTGTCGATAATGAAATCCGGACATCTGGAACGCTTACCTGATTTACAGGATCTTTTAATCGGAAATACCGGAGGCAGTCTGGGAGAAATTGGCGCTGCGGCTTTGATTATCGGAGGCCTCTTTTTATTGATCCGTAAAGTAATCAGCTGGCATATCCCTCTCTCCATCTTGCTTACCGTCTATGTTTTTACCGGTGTTCTCAGAATTGCCAATCCCGAATTGTACGCCGATCCGCTAAGTCATTTGTTTTCGGGCGGTCTGATGCTGGGAGCTGTTTTTATGGCTACCGATTACGTCACTTCGCCTATGGTTAAAAAAGGCCAGCTGATTTATGGGATAGGCATTGGTATCATAACAGTATGCATTAGGGTTTTCGGCTCTTACCCCGAAGGGGTCTCTTTTGCCATTTTGCTGATGAACGGAGTAACACCGCTTATTAATGCTTATTGTAAACCTAAACGTTTTGGGGAGGTAAAAAAGAAATGAAAAAACTGGAATCCTCATTCAAAAATATGGTCATAGTGCTGGGTTGCATCACTATTGTAGCAGCCGGAGCCCTGGGTTGGATAAACGGACTCACAGCAGAACCTATACGTTTGGCTGCCATAGCCAAGCAGGAACAGGCTATTCGCCTGGTTTCTCCCGGGTACGACAACCAGCCTGTACAGGAAAAATACGAGTTGACCGATTACGAAGGAAACATTCTTACTTGTTTTCCTATCAAAAAACAGGGGAAAATACTGGGTGTAGCCATTGAAACATTTTCTATGAAAGGTTTCAACGGAGAAGTCCGTCTGATGTTGGGACTCAGGCCCGATGGTGTTATCAACAATTATGAAGTACTGAAACAAACCGAAACCCCTGGTTTGGGAACACAGATGACCTCTTGGTTCAAGACAGAAAAAAACAAGCAGAGTATATTAAACAAAAATCCTGGTAAGGACAAGATATGGGTGGCCAAAGACGGCGGAGACATTGATGCCATAACAGCGGCCACTATCACATCCAGAGCTTTTCTGGATGCCGTGGACAGGGCATACAGGGCTTATATGGAACATTGCGGCACTGTGGTGGATGTAGTTACTACCGCAACTATCGAAGAAAAGGAGGCGCAAAATGAAAAAGAATAAATTCAGTATAGTGTTAAACGGACTGATAGCCGAGAATCCCATTTTCGTGCTAATGTTGGGCATGTGTCCGACGCTGGCCACGACTACTTCTGCCATCAACGGACTGGGTATGGGTCTGGCCACAACCTTTGTCTTGATTTTTTCCAATCTGGTAATATCGCTTATTAAAAATCTGGTACCCGAAAACGTGCGGATACCCTCGTACATAGTTGTAATAGCGACTTTTGTGACCATACTGGAAATGTTGATGCAAGCTTACTTGCCCTCCTTGCACGAGAGTCTGGGACTTTTCATCCCTCTGATTGTTGTCAACTGTATAGTTCTGGGTAGGGCCGAGTCTTTCGCCTCCAAAAACAAGGTGTTTGATTCTGCGCTCGATGGTATAGGCATAGGTTTGGGTTTTACCTTTGCGCTGGGTTTGCTGGGTATGATCCGGGAATTACTGGGTGCCGGCACTTTGCTTGGTTTCCGGATTTTCCCCGAACACTACGGCATGCTTTTGTTTATTCTGGCTCCCGGGGCTTTCATTAGCCTGGCTTATCTGATCGCTATTGTCAACCGTATAAGAAAAGTGTCATGATTTATATCACTATCTTTATTGCAGCCGTGTTTGTCAACAACATTGTGCTGTCTCAGTTTTTAGGGGTTTGTCCTTTTTTGGGAGTTTCCAAAAAGATCAGTACAGCCCTGGGCATGTCGGGGGCTGTGGCTTTCGTACTTACGCTGGCAACCATTATCACCTGGCTGATTTTTCATTATTTGCTGGAACCTTATGAATTGACCTTTTTGCAAACGATCAGTTTTATTTTGGTGATAGCAGCTCTGGTGCAATTGGTTGAGATTATTCTTAAAAAGGTTTCCAAGCCACTTTATCAGGCCTTGGGCGTGTACCTGCCGTTGATTACAACCAA
>JAAZGQ010000405.1 GCA_012511135.1 Bacteroidales bacterium
AGAAACCGGAATACGTATCAAAGCAAAATGACCGGGTTTCAGCACTTTATACAGATCTTTCATGGCCTGATATTGATCAGGCATATGCTCCAGCGAATGGTGCAGCATCACAAAATCGTATTGCTCTTTGATTTCCGACAATGCCTTTTTTTCGACGCAGATTCCGTTGGGATAATGTATATCAGCTTCAATAAAGGGATCTATGCCCTGAACATTCCTGAAGCCGGAACAACTCATTTTCAATATGGTGGCACCGGAACCGCAACCAACATCCAAAATACTTGAGTCGAAGTCGAGTGTGCCCTTTCTCATCCAGCCGTAGGGCTTTTCTTTGTGCAAGGCGTAAATGAGCCTGCCAAAAAGATTGGGTTTGCCTAAACGATAGCGCATGATTTGTCTGACGACAAAGGCGTGGAAGCGACCGCTTTCTTGTCTTGCCTCGTAGGAATAATAGTTATTCGGATAGTATTTATCGATGTTTTCGGGGATACGGGCAATTTGTACACAACCGCAGCGGGCACATTCGAAATATTCAAATTCATCACCTATTTTCATATGACGTTCAAATGCAAAAAAATACCTGTTGTGGGCGGAATTTCCACAAATGGCACAGCTTTTAGTCTTTGCTTCGTTGTTCATGCTTCGGTTTTTTTAAAAGCGTCAATGTAGGAGAGAGGAGTAAGATTGATAATTTTTATTCCCCGCCTTTTTGCAAAAAGATTAATATCCACATAAGTCTTGAAAGTGTGATACAAAGCCGCAAACTGTTCATGGATTCTGATGGGTATTATCCGGTCCTCGCGAGTCCCCTCTTCGGTGTAAAAATGCCGGTTGCTTATTCTTAGCCGGTTTTCTTCATCCACCCAAAGATTCTTTACCCAATCGTTGTCTGCTCCGGCCAGGTAAATTTGCTCATAATCTGAATAAACCGCCAGCATCAAGGCGGCAGCCATCACGTTCTGAGCCCGGGGCATGCCCCATTGCCTGCTGTAAACGGGGTGTTTAAGAAAAGCAAGACCCTCAAATTTGGTTTTGTTGTAAAACTGCAGCCTGATGTGCCGATTTTCGTTTTGAAGATTCTGAATTTCAACAACTCTTTCGGCTTGCCAGGGAAAATACAATTGTAAATCCCAGCTTGTGTGTACAATTAAATGCCGGTACAATTCTCTCACTTTGTCTTGAGTTGCACTCGTACCGGCATTGAACCAGAAGGCCGGGTCACATAAAATATAAACAGAAGGTTTATAAAGAACGAATTCCTCAGACATTCCCATGAAATTTACCGCCACCAGATCGTAATCTGCCAATTTACCGGGTAATTTTTGCATGGAAGTATGTAAAGAAGGCCCGTTGGCCATAACCAAACATTGCTTTGAATGTTTGGCAAAGGCTGGTGTTTTAACAAAACGGGTAATCCAAAGCATTCTGACCAGAGAAAAAATCAGGTCTAAAAAGTCGTAAAAGTATTGAAGTGCTTTTGGATACATGTGGTTTCTTTGCTTAACCGGATAAAATCAATACCGATAATGCTCTGCCTTATAAGGCCCTTCGAGGGGTACACCCAGGTAGTCTGCCTGTTTTTGGGTCAACTTGGTTAGTTTAACACCAATCTGTTCAAGATGCAGGCGGGCCACTTCTTCGTCCAGTTCTTTTGGCAGGCGGTAAACAGCTGTTTCGTGTTTTTTGCTCCACAATTCAATTTGAGCCAAAGTCTGGTTGCTGAAGGAATTGCTCATCACGAACGAGGGATGCCCGGTGGCGCAACCCAGATTTACCAGACGGCCGTCGGCCAACAGAATGATAGAATGCCCTTCGGGAAAGAAGTATTGATCTACCTGAGGTTTAATGTTGACGCGTTTTATGCCCGGATAACGTTTAAGCTTATCAACCTGAATTTCGTTATCAAAGTGGCCGAT
>JAAZGQ010000406.1 GCA_012511135.1 Bacteroidales bacterium
TATTTCAGCAGTGATGGAAGGACATTTTTGGATAAGCGATAAAGTAAAGGCTAACATAGACGAAAGTCAAGACGTCCATCATAAAAATGAGTCTTCCTTGACAGAAAGGGAAGCGGAAGTTTTGAGCTACCTTGCTCAGGGCATGATTAATAAAGAAATTGCAAGGAAAATGTGTTTATCCTGTCGAACAGTTGAAACTTACATTACACAATTATCGCGAAAGTTTTCAGTTAGAAACAGGGTGGAGGTTGTATTGAAAGCTCTCGTGTCAGGTTTTATTGATATAAATGATGTTCATATTTAGAAAGGTGTCTATTATGAAAAAAACAATACTTTTCTTGATGCTAGTCTTGTTTTTACTTTTCTCAAGTTGCTCCTTTGATCCGGATAACATAATTCCGCCAAAATTAAACTCAAAAGTTAAACCAATATACGACCAATTATCAGAATTAGCTGCCATTAACATTAAATGGTTAGCAGATCATGATGGTTGGATCCAAGTTGTGAGCATTCCTTCACCAGAAGGAATAATTAAGTTTACTTATCAAGAAAGATGGACTCATTTCACAGAAGATTCGAAAACGTGTCTGGAAGAAATGTGGATAATCCGTCGAACAAAAAATGATGAGGATGGTCAATTAATAATACTAACATCTAATGGCTATAAAGGCGATGTTATTAAACTTCGTCAAACAGTTTATTTCAATGATTCGACAGAAGGACTCAACAAAAAACCAGTTAAGTGCCTAATTTCAGATCGGTCAATGCCATTAAATGACTTGAACGCGATCTTAAAAAACATGCAATTCATTCAAGAGGCTAACTACAGAGAAGATATATATAATGGTGTTGAGGTAATAATTATTGAAATTCATTACCGTGGAGATGATACAGACCAGCTCGGGACGCCTCAAAACGCGATAGGAAAAAAAGAAACATTATATTACGACAAAAGCACAGGAAATCGGATTCGTCTAGATTTGGCAATAGAGTATCCAAACGAAGTTTGGAGTGGAAGTACCTTTGTGGATTATGAGTTTTTCTATTTTGAAAATCTTCCAGAAAGTATCCAAAAAAAATTTGACAATTCAAATGAAGAGCTAATGTATTACTTGGATTTATAAATCAGTTAATCCAATAAACAGGTATGCTACAAGGATGATACTAAAAATAAGACACTAAGCTTATTTAATGTAAAAAGGAGTGATAAATAATGATTAATGTGATTGACGCAGACAACATTTGCAAATCTTTTGGGAAAAATCATGTACTGAAGAGTTTGTCTTTTCAGGTTCCTGAGGGTGCGATTTATGCAATCTGTGGGAAAAATGGTATCGGCAAGTCAGTGCTATTCCGCATACTGACCGGATTCATCCTGCCAGATACGGGCAGCGTCAAAATTCACGGTCAGCAGATTGGAAAGGACCTTGAATTCCCAAAATCGACTGGAATATTAATTGACCGCCCAGGCTACATGCCCGACAGCAGCGGCTATGCCAACCTTGCTTTGTTGGGTCAAATCAGCGGGCTGGCAGATGAAAAAACCATTCGGGTTTCACTGGATTTGGTTGGTTTGGACCCGGACGATAAAAAGCCTGTCCGCACGTATTCGGTTGGCATGCTGCAGCGGCTTGGTTTGGCGCAAGCCATCATGGAAGACCCACAATTGATTTTATTGGACGAACCCACTTCCGGTTTGGACTACGAAAGCCAGATCGAAATGCACGAACTCTTTCTGAAACTTCGCGAACAGGGCAAAACCATTGTTTTTACCAGTCACAGTCCCTGGGAAGTCAGCAGGGTCAGTGAAAAAGCCTTTTGGTTGGTGGATGGCAAACTTCAGGAAGAAGCGCCAGCTCAGGTAAACGGTAAGTAGGCAGAAAACCTTATGAAAATAAATGAGGAAAGAATAAATAATCATATTCTGAAGGTCGAACTGCAAAGAGCCTTCCAAAACCCGCGCTGGATTTTGATCGTGTTAATTGGGATCGTCCTTTTTATCATTGGTAAAACAAGATTTCCCCAAATCACCGTGACCGGAGAATATGCTATTAACACCACAAACCGATTGATGCTGGCAATGTCTTACAGCGAGTTGGCTTTCATCGTTCCATTGCTGATTTTGATACCCTATGCTGACTCTCTATTGAATGACATTCAAAGCCGGGCGATAGATTTTTTGGTTTTCAGGTCTGGTCGGAAAGATTACCTTCGCTCAAAACTTTTTGCCATAGGACTTAGTGGCGGGGTTTGCCTGGTCATGGTTTTATTGGTTATGGTCTTGTCTTCGTCCGTCTATGGCATTAATTTTAAAAGCGGAATTTATGCCACGGGCATGGTCAATGAGACCGAACCATTCGGCCCTTTTAGTGCGCTGTTCATGACCAAACCAGCGTTGTATCTGGTTTATCTGTTCGTATCCGCCTTCTTATTTGGAATAACCTACTCATTGTTTGGGACGGCTATGTCGGTAATCTTCAAAAACAAATTTATCGGTTTCAGCGTCCCGCTTTTCTTGTTTCAGATCGTGGATTTTATCGGTGTGAGTATGAATCCGCAGCCATGGTATCTCATACCTCTGCGGGGTCTGATGCCTTTTAATACCGCTCGACCAGTGGGCAATCACGATTTACTGCTCCAGATGGTACAGTATTTGATCGTTTTGATCCCAAGTCTGATCATGATTGGATTGGTAATGAAGTCTTATGGAAAAAAATAAAAAAGAAAACAAGCTGTCAGCATTTTTTACTTTCACACGTTTTCAGATACAAAGTCAGATACAGCGTAACCGTTGGCTGTTCCCTATCGTTTTGGGCTTGCTGATTGGTTTACGAAATGCAACTATTTTGCAGGGTGATCCAGCTTTGCACATAATGAAACCTGCAAATGTCTGGGATGTCATTTTTTCAACCCTGGGAAGCACCTATTTTGTACATCTGGTCATTTTGACCACCTTCTTATATTTGATTGGAGACTTGTTACCAGAAAAGAGCTATGGCCAATTGAGTTTGTTTCGTTTAAAGTCAAGACGTCAATGGTGGCTAAGTAAAATACTAACCTTGCTCACACTGGCAGTCGTTTATATGTTCCTTTTCGTCGCGCCAGTCGTTTTGGTTGGCGGACTTACGCATGGTTGGAGCTTGGATTATTCTGAACAAACTTTTTTTAACCGTTTCATGTCTGGCGTGCCAGCCAATCTTTTTGCTGCAGGTACAGAAGAAGCATATATAACACCCCTTGATCTGTTCACTCAAACCTTATTGCTGATCTTTCTGGCACTATTCACCTGCGGTTTGTTTGCAACAGTCATTACCCTGTTCACCTCTCGTTCTCTGTTCGGACTGATAGGAGGCTTTACGTTTGTTTTTGTTTCCTTAATTGGAAATTCTCTTAGCGGACCGCCTTCCTGGGTGAAATTTTTGCCATCCCATCATGTTGCTTATCTTGGCAGTCTTCCAGTGCGAACTATACCGGTGCCAACCTCTGTCTTGTATTGGATGATCTGGATTTGTCTGTTGATCAGCCTTGGCTTTTTCAGATCATTGAAACAAAATATTTTCTCGGTCGCGAAGGAATGATGCACAGGATTTTTTAGCCCTGCTATAAGAGGTAAATATGCATATCTTAGAAACTCTGACGAACAAAAAAATATCAAAAGTAAGTTTGTTTTTATCTTTTATTCTGACAGCCACCCTGCTCTTTGGCTGCAATACCAGCTTACCTACGCCTGTCCCGACTCCGGAGCAAGCTCAGCTTCCTGTCCCGAACGTCGAGTCTGTCATGGCAACAGAACTCCCCGCGTTCACAGACATGCCTCTAAATAAAGAAACATTACCCACTGAACCCACTGAGGATTGTAAACTGTCTCTGGAAACCCCCTGGGAGCATGATAAAAATAATCCGATTACGGATGAAAACAGGATTCTGGAAATTTTGAACGCACTCTCTGACTTCGAAACCTGTCATCTTCCCGGACAGGAAGGCTGGTTGCTTCGATATGATATCTGGGAAGGAAAACGGGAAGAAGACCGCAGTGAATATTTGACCCACCTCACCGGAATTCCCGTTGCCTGCGACTTGCAATTATGGTATAAGCGCTCGAATGGTAAATTGACATCCTATCGGTTATATGACGCCAGAGAGTCTGCTAAAGAACCTAACTTGTTATACATGGATTATGATCTGTGTGTAAAAGTCACGGAACCTTGTGATTTAAAAAATGGTGCTCAGAATCTCGGGACGGGAACTGATCCATATTTTCTGAGTGATTACACGACTGCATTTCTGCATGATCAAACCTTTAATGCTAATCCTCAGAATAGGATTGTTGAGTCAAAGGGCTGGTTCACCAGAGATAGTGAACAGAATGGCGAAGGTCTTTTTGTTTATGAAAGAACGGTTAGCGGAGGGAACGCTACTATCTATACTGATCTTATAACCGGGCAAGCATATACACCTATAAAACAAGTCAGGCATATCTATTTTGACCTTGCTTCCGGAAGACCAGTGAGGGAGGTTTTTGAGAGAACTTCCACAGAAGGCAATGTGTATAAAACCTCCCGGGATATGGTTTTGTCTTTTTATACTGATTTACCTCAGGATTTGCGATCACTTCTCGATTCCGCTGAGGCTTACAGGAAAAATCTTCCAGGCTGTCCGTGAGGAGCCGTCTGGTTGGAATGAGTTTTTAGCACACGGGAATTATTTATGAAAACCAAAACATTACGGTTGATCTCATTTTTACTGACAACAATCTTGCTCTTTGGCTGTAATACAGCCTTACCTGCTGCTAATCCCACCCCAGAGCAAGCTCAGCTACCAGCCCCGAACGTCGAATCCATTCTTGCGACAAAAACATCCATTCAAACAAATGAAGAGCCCTTTTCCCCCAAAAATTGTCAGCTTGGCTTTGAAATCCCCTGGGAGCATGATGAGAATAATCCGATCACAGATGAAAACAAGATCATGGAAATTCTTCGGGCATTAGGCGACCTTGAAGAGTGCCTTTTTGCCCGACAGGATGGCTGGCTACATTATTACGCTCTACAGAATGGGCAACGAACTGAAGAGGAAGTGCTTGTGCATTTGACAGACGGAGGGAGATATGTAGACCTTCGTTATTTCCTTTTTTATGACCAGGGGCAATACACCGCTGAGTTGTATTATGACGGAAGAACTCCTGAAGACCAATGGTGCAACGTCAGTGATGAAGCTATCAGGCAAGTCGTCCAGGTTAAGCGCAACTGCAAAACGACAGAGGTGTATCATTTGCTGACTGGCAATGGTAAAGTCGACGGTTATGTCGGAATCTTTGCCAGTAACTTTTCATTATTCAAGAAACAACCTGCCGTGCCAGGATATTATGAGCCTAAAGCTTGGTTTACCCAGGAGAACGGCGGCTCTTTTTTTGTCATTGACATTAAATATGATATGAGCGGCGTTCAACGTGGTCAGGACCCATCTGACAAACCATTTACAGATGGAGTGAGACGGCATTTTATTGATTTGAACAGTGGAAGGCTGACCAGGTATGTTGAAGAAACTGGTTTTAAGGATGGTAGTTTTCGTGTTACCACTGAAGATGTGTTCCTTTTTTTCTACTCTGAATTGCCTGATGATATAGCATATTCTTTATCACGAATAGATTTGCAAGAATAAATATTTAATACGTCAACAATAACTAGATAAAATTAGTGGAAATTTATTGATGTCTAATTATCCATCAGAGTTTTCTATGTTTAAA
>JAAZGQ010000407.1 GCA_012511135.1 Bacteroidales bacterium
CCGATCCCTATATCGAAGTGATACTGGAACAAAACCTCAATGGTGAACGTTGCGCCATTCAACGCTATCAGGAAATTGCCGATTTTACTCAGGGCAAAGACCATTCCACCTACCAGATGGCCGTTCAAATCATGAATGACGAATTAGAACACGAACACGATATAGAGGACTGGATTCAGGACTTGAACAGGATGAAGGAAGAGTGGAAAAAAATCCGGTTCTAAAACTTGATATTTAATTCAAATCCTGGTATTCAAGCGGGGATAAAAGCTTCTGAAGCAATTGTCTCCGCTTGTGTTACGAATAAAAAAAAATATGTATCTTTGCGGTCGTTTCTTCGAATCGTACATCGACAATTTATATAAAAAACCCGTTAATCAAAAAGGAGAAAAGAGTATGAAAATCAAAAAAGTAGAAGCCATTGAAATTTTGGATTCCAGAGGCAATCCCACCGTAGAGGTTAATCTTAAACTGGAAGACGGCAGCTGCGGCAGAGCCATGGTGCCCAGCGGTGCCTCCACCGGCGAACGCGAAGCCACCGAAATGCGCGACGGCGACAAAAAACGCTATTTCGGCAAAGGCGTACTCAAAGCAGTAGGCAATGTCAACAATATCATAGCCAAAGAGCTCGAAGGCAAATGTTTTGCCGGACAACGTGCCGTAGACTACCGCATGCTGGAACTGGACGGAACCCCCTTCAAATCGAAACTGGGTGCCAACGCCATTCTGGCCGTATCGATGGCTTTTGCCCGTGCAGCAGCTCAAAGCAGCAATCTGCCCCTGTATCAATACCTGGGCGGCAGCAATGCTTACCTTCTGCCTGTTCCCTGTATGAACATCATCAACGGTGGCCAGCATGCCGACAATAACGTTGATTTTCAGGAATTCATGATTGCCCCCCACGGAGCTCCCTCTTTCAGGGAATCTATCCGCATGGGTGTTGAAGTTTTCCATACCCTCAAGTCTGTCCTCAATAAAAAAGGCTACAGCACCGGTGTTGGTGACGAAGGCGGCTTTGCCCCCAACCTCAAGTCCAACGAAGAAGCTGTTGACGTCATTCTCGAAGCCATCACCAAGGCCGGTTTCAAACCCGGAGCCGAAGTGAGCATTTGTCTTGACCCCGCCGCCAGCGAACTCTGGGAAGACGGTAAGTACAAAATGTTCAAGAGCAGCGGCAAATTGCTGAGCAGCGACGAAATGGTAGAGCTTTGGGCCAATTGGGTCAGACAATACCCCATCATCTCCATCGAAGACGGTTTAGCCGAAAACGACTGGGCAGGCTGGAAAAAACTGACCGACACCATCGGTAAAAAAATCGAATTGGTAGGCGACGACTTGTTCTGCACCAACAAAGCCATCCTCAAAGAAGGCATCGACAAGGGCGTGGCCAACTCCATCCTGATCAAACTCAACCAGATCGGAACGGTCACCGAAACCTTGGAAACCATCGAACTGGCTGACAAAAACTCGTACAACAACTTTACTTCGCACCGCAGCGGCGAAACCGTCGACAGCTTTATTGCCGACCTGAGTGTAGCCGTCAACGCCGGACACATCAAAACCGGTAGTGGTTGCCGTGGCGAACGCATCGAAAAATTCAACCAGCTCATCCGCATCGAAAACGAATTGGGTGCAGCCGGTCGTTTTGCAGGCATTGCTGCTTTTAAGAATGCCAAATAATTAGTTGAAACAATAAGGAATCTTTAAACTGAAACAAGCCGGGTGATCATTCATCCGGCTTGTTTCTTTTGGCAGTATAGCCAGAATTTTTATTTCCTGATGTACTTTACCAGCCACTTGCCCACACCTGCGGTTGAACGTGCCTTCTGGAAGAGCCTGGTGGTGATGTCTTCGGTCACGTAACCGGCATCCATAGCCACGGTGACGGCTTCACGTATCAACTTTGCTTCCTCGGTCAATCCAAAGGCTTGTTCAAACATCATGGCTGCTGACAAAACAGTGGCAAAAGGATTGGCAATGTTTTTGCCGGCTGCCTGAGGATAGGATCCGTGAATGGGCTCAAACACCGAAGTATGCAAACCGATGGAAGCCGAAGGCAGCATGCCCAGTGAACCGGTAATAACCGAAGCCTCGTCGGTAAGAATATCGCCGAACATGTTCTCGGTTACAATCACATCGAAACTTGTCGGCCATTGAATGATGCGCATGGCAGCGTTGTCGACGAACATGTATTCTGTTTCGATAAAGGGATATTGTGGCGCCATTTCCTGGGCTATCTGCCTCCAGAGACGTGAAGTCTCCAGCACATTGGCTTTGTCGACCACGGTGAGTTTTTTGCGTCGTTTGGCGGCAAATTCAAAGCCCAGTTTCAGGATACGCTCAATTTCTTCGCGGTTGTAAGTACAGGTATCGACGGCGCTGTTGCCGTCTTCGCTGCGCCCCTGTGGACGTCCGAAATAGATCCCCCCGGTAAGTTCGCGAATGCACAAAAAATCAGCATGTCGAACCAGTTTGTTTTTGAGGGGAGAACGACTGATCAGGCTTGGGAAAACACTTACCGGTCTAATATTGGCGTAGAGCCCCAGTTTTTTGCGCATGGCCAGCAGCCCCTGTTCGGGACGCACTTTGGCTTTGGGATCGTTGTCGTATTTGGGAGAACCCACGGCGCCAAAGAGCACGGCATCAGAAGCCATGCACAGCTGATGAGTTTCTTCGGGATAAGGATCGCCACAGGCATCTATGGCAGCAGCACCCACCAGGGCTGTTTTATAAGTCAGTTCGTGGCCGAATTTTTCACAGACAGCTTTGGTTACGTTCAATGCCTGTTCTACAATCTCAGGGCCTATCCCGTCTCCGGGAAGTACAGCAATGTTTATTTTCATATCCTTGTTCTTTGAATGATAGGTTTACAAATTCATTTCCTCAATAATATTGAGCATTTTCATGGTCGCCTTGATGGCGGCCTCGGTTTGGTCTGCATCCAGACCGCTGGTTCTAAAGTTTTTGTCCTGATAGGACCAAAATATAACGGTTTGCACAAAGGCATCGGTACGACCTCCGGGAGGTATGGTTACCGCGTAGTTGACCAACAGGGGTAAATTGCGCTTCTGTCGGTTGTAAATTTTGTGCAGGGCTTTCATGAAAGCGTCGTATTGCCCGTCTCCCGTGGCTGTTTCCTGAAAAACTTCTCCGCGAATTTCCAGCATGACAGTGGCCACAGGACGCAATCCATGGGCCAGCGACAGGGAATAATTGAGCACTTTGACGGGCTCATCCTGATGATTCTGTTTCAATACATCCGAAATAATGTATGGCAAATCTTCCTGGGTGACCAACTCTTTTTTGTCACCCAATTGAATGATGCGTTCGGTAACCAAACGCATGGCATCGTCGTCCAGTTCTATGCCCAGGGCCTCCAGATTCTTTTTGATGCTGGCTTTGCCCGA
>JAAZGQ010000408.1 GCA_012511135.1 Bacteroidales bacterium
GCATACTTAGTGTAAATGTCATCGGCACAATGTTGCAGAAATGTCTTCATACGATTACCTCCCCGGCTTCTATTTGTTCAACTTGTTGGTCGTCAACATACCATAAATATCCTTCTACCTCTTTATGTCCCATTTGGCGGAGCAGTTGCATATACTGTGCCACTTGTTTGCGGTATTTTGTCAGAGCTTTACCAAATTTGAAATCGATCACCACCACCTTGTCCTGATTGCGGATTACCCTGTCCGGGCGTTTTTCGCGCAATTTATGATTTTCGTCTTCGTACAAAATAACGCATTCATTATACAAGCGATAATTGCCCGAATACCATTCTTTTGCCTGGGGGTGCTCCAGAGCTGACTGTGTATAAAGCAGCAGTTCTTCCTGTGCTTCTTCGTTCAGCAAACCTTCGGCTACCAGTGATCGTACTGCCGTCGGAGCATCTGAAAGCTTTCGGATGCGCGAAAATAATTTATGCAAGAGTTTGCCCCTGTCAATGTAGCTGTTGTGAAATTCAGCCCTGCTGCCTTCCAAAACAAAATCGCGCGAAGGATTGGATTGCCGGAATCCGGTTTTGCGCGGGAAACTTCTGTAGGCAATGGCAAAGTCTTGTTCTGCCTTTGTTTCGTTTTCCCTGGAATCGGTACAGATGCTGCCGTATTCAAACAGGGCTTCCCCGGAACTGGTACTGCCTTGTGTTGCTTCTGTTGTTGCTTCTGTTGTTTTTTCTTCAAAGCTCAGTTCATTTTCCGCTTCGTTTGCCGGCACAAAGCAGGAAGAAAACAGCGGATGAGTCGGATCTGAGAGCACTTTGTAAAGCAGTTGAGCTACCGTTTTTATTTCCTGGTCTTTTTCTGTGTCGTTTTTTTGAGTCTTGGGGGCTTTGCTACAGAGGACTAAATTTTTTTCTGCCCTGGTCAAAGCCACATAGAGCAGGTTGAGGTTGTCTACAAATTGTTGGATGCATTCTTCCTGATAGTCCTCCCTGAAGATGGAAGTATTCATAATTTGTTGGTAGTTTACCGGAATCAGGGGCAAAGCAGCGAAAGGCTGCAGCTCGGTATGACACCAAAGCAGGTTGCGATTGTCACCTTCGGTGGACCAATCGCAAAAAGCAACAATAATGCTGTGGTATTGCAGTCCTTTGGCTTTGTGGATGCTGGTGATGCGTATGCCGTTTATACCGGAGGCCCGTGGCAGGGTGGTCTTGTATAGCTGTTCATCCCAATAGTGCAGGAAGCTGTTTAGATCGGAAGTGTTTTTTTCGAGGAATCCTTGCAGTTTATCCATAAAACAAAAGAGATAGCTTTCCTGATTCGGTATTTTACCCAGATCAAAAAGGCGTATCAGCAAGTCTGCCAGTTCAAAAAGCGGGATGTGGATCAATCCGTTCAATTGAGTTTCGAAGCATGCAGGCAAATCCTCCTGAAATACCTCCGACTGACTGCTGTGAGTTTTGACAATCTCAGCCCAGTTTTGCAGGAGTTCTGCCCTGGCTATTTTGTTTAGCGGATCAGCCAGTAATTTGAGGGCAGCAATCAACAATAGTACTGCCGGGGAGGCATCGAGACGAAAGGCCTCGTCTGACACTATGGTGTAGCAATAGGGGCTGGAGGGATGATCCATCTGATATTGCGCAAAGTAAGTGGCAATTTCGGGGATGTATTTGTTATAACGTATTATTATACATATTTGATCTGGCTTAATTCCTTGTTCCTGAAGATATTCTGACTGCATGACCACTTGCTCCAGGCTGCGTTGGAAATAATGTTCATCGTCCCTGATAAATATACTTTTTACCCAGCCTTTTTCCTGATCCCTGGAACTTTGTTGCTCAATTTCTTTATAAGCCAGGGCAAGCTCCGGGCAGTCTATGCCGAGTTTTTGTTCTAAAGAGGCTGTAGAGATCAGGCTGGCCTGTTTAAAAAGGGCATTGTTGAATTGTACTATGCCTTGCTCACTGCGAAAATTATGGTTCAGTGCATTAAATTGCAGGGCTGTTCCGGACATTTCATGTTCTAAATTGCCCAGTATCCTCCAGTCGCTGTTGCGCCAGCGATAAATGGCTTGCTTTTCGTCCCCTACCAGCAGGCTGTCGCAGCCCCTGGACAGGCCTTCGAAAATCAGGGGCTTAAAGTTGGCCCATTGTATACGTGAAGTGTCCTGAAATTCGTCTATCATGATGTGTTTCAGCTCTGTACCAGCTTTTTCGTAAACAAAAGAAGTGTCGCTGTCGCTGATGAGGGTTTTTAATAAGACGGCTGTGTCCGAAAGCAGAAAAC
>JAAZGQ010000409.1 GCA_012511135.1 Bacteroidales bacterium
CATGGATGGCCGAAAACCTTAGAACGGCACACTTTAGCAATGGGGATGCGATTGATTACATTGCAGACAATTCTGATTGGAGTAGTTATGGTCAAGTAGGTTTGCCGGCTTATTGCAGTGTCGGGAACAATGCTTATTACGACTCAGAATATGGAATGCTTTATAACTGGTATGCAGTAAAAGATAGCCGCAAGCTCTGTCCTGATGGATGGAAAGTGCCCAACCACGACGAATGGGAGACATTGACTGCTTTCTTGGGAGGAGAAGCAGTGGCCGGTGGTAAACTCAAAGAAGCCGGCACCGCTCATTGGGCTGAACCTAATGTGGGAGCCGTAAATACAATTTATTTTTCGGCTTTGCCCGCGGGTTACCGCTACGGAGATGGATTTTTTTATGGATTAACGAACAGAGCCAGTTTCTGGACCTCTTCAATTTGGAATACAGAGCTTGCACGTATGCGATTGATAGATAATGACAGTATTTGTTTTCGCTCTAACTATGTTGGAAATAAAGCAAATGCATACTCGGTTCGTTGCATCAAAGATGAATCTGCTTCTATTCAGATAAGTACCAATGCAGTGACTTCCATTACTGCCAGTTCGGCCCAAAGTGGTGGCAACATCAGCTCCGATGGTGGTTCTATTGTTATTGCCAGGGGAGTCTGCTGGAACAGCTACGGTGCTCCAACTACCGCAGACTACTTGACCGAAGACGGGAGCGGAACAGGAGAATTTACCAGCGCTCTGACCGGCCTGCAGCCCAACACCACTTATTACCTGCGGGCTTATGCCAGCAATGCCGATGGTACTACTTACGGAAACGAACTCAGTTTTACTACCCTGGCTGTACAATTCGGCAGCCTCAGCGATATCGATGGTAATAATTATAAAACTGTGGTCATAGGCGATCGCACCTGGATGGCCGAAAACCTCAAAACTACCAGATTTGTGAATGGGGATAATATTCCGGATATCAGCAACGATGCAGATTGGAGCAATTATTCCGCACAGGCTCTGCCTGCTACTTGTCTTGTAGGAAACAGCCCTTACAATCTGGATGTTTATGGTAAGTTCTATAACTGGTACGCCGTTAACGACAGTCGTCAGCTTTGCCCTGAAGGTTGGAAAGTTCCTTCGAACGATGAATGGATCAGTTTGATGAATTATTTGGGTGGCGAGGATCTGGCCGGAGGCCGGCTCAAGGAAGCCGGTACGGATCACTGGGCTGAGCCCAATACCGGAGCCACCAACGATACTTATTTTTCGGCCCGGCCTGCGGGTGACCGTCAGGACAACGGATCTTTTTACAGTATTACTTACCGGGCTTATTTCTGGACTTGCGATGAATATAGTCTGACCGAAGCCTACATGGTATTTATGGACAACGAAAGCAGCCGCTTTCTGCATCATTACGTTCCCAACAAAGGATTTGGTATGGCCGTCCGCTGTATCAAAGACGACAGCGGAGGCGAAGATCTCGATACTCAGGATGAACACCTCTGGTAAACTTAGATGATATGAAAACCATTATAAATCGGATCATCCCTTGCTTTCTGGCTTTACTGTTGCTTGAGGGGTGTACCAATGATGTCTTTTCTCTTCTGGGTAACAAGCAGCAAAATCCTCAGATGAGCATAGAAGCCTGGACCGAAACTGCCCTGACCAAAACTCTGCTTAGCGGAGAGCCGGACGATTCTGTACGCAGTATTTGCTTTCTGCCCCTCGACAGCATTGCCTATTCGGCCGATCTGGGAGAATTTGAACCTTTTGTCAACCTGGGCAACGATACCCTGCCTTACGCTACATTTACGGGCAATCTTGTAGAAGCCAACATGTATTTTGCCGTGTATCCATGGAAACAGGCTGTAAACCTGAACAGCGATACACTGTTGGTGCTGAATTTGCCTTATGTGCAACAATACAAGGCCGGGGGGGTTGCCAATGGGGCTTATCCCATGGTTTCCTGGAGTTACGATACTGATTTGTATTTCAAGAATCTCTGCGGCCTGCTCAAGCTGAACCTGCAGGGAAATGCAGTGGTAACATCTCTGAGCCTTTGTGCCCCGGGTCTGGCCGGCCTGGCCGGGGTTGATATGCGATACCAGGGTGTTCCCCGATTGATTATGCCCACACCGCCAGCTTACGACACTCTCCGCCTGGATTGCGGCCAGGGAGTCCAACTCGACTCTCTGCAAGCTACGCCCTTTTATTTTGTACTGCCTCCGGCCCTCTACGATTCCATGACCCTGATTGTACGCACTTCGGATCAGCAGCAAATGACCACAACCACCCGCAATCTCAGGATAGTGCGGTCGTCTGTTACCCCGACTTCGGTTATTGAATTTGTCAGCGACGACAAGCCCAATCCCCCGAGCGATACCATTTGGGATGTTCAGGGCAATGTCTACAATACAGTAGTTATCGGCAATCAGACCTGGACGACCGGGAACCTGAGAAGCACTCTTCTGAACGATGGGACAGAAATACCGTTGGTCACTGACAATTCAGCCTGGAGCAGCCTGACAACACCCGGCTACTGTTGGTACAGCAACGACCCAACCTCACACAGCGATTATGGCCCTCTATACAATTGGTTTACAATAGAAACAGCTAAAATATGTCCCTTGGGCTGGCATATCCCGGACAACGCAGAGTGGACTGTTTTAATTAATAATTTGGGAGGCTTAGGTTTGGCCTCGTTCAAAATGAAAGAAACCGGAACAATGTATTGGTCAAGTCCGAACGAGGGGGCAACAAACGAAAGCGGTTTTTCGGCTCGCGGAAGTGGTCGTCGGGAATATTATGACGGACAGTTCGGTTTCATGAATCGTACTGCTTATTGGTGGAGCAACACACAATACGACACAGATTTATCTTACGCTCTGTATCTTTCCAATGTAAACACGAATGTGGAAAGTTATTATTTTGACAAGGCTTACGGTTTTTCTGTCCGTTGCATCAAAGACAGCCTTGCCCCGCTTGCTGTCACTACCAGCCCTGTTAGTTCTATCACGGCCAGTTCGGCCCAAAGCGGAGGCAACATTACTTCCGACGGAGGCTTTCCGATTACGGCCAGGGGCCTTTGCTGGAACAGCAGCGGCGACCCCACTACGGCCGACAATAAAACCGAAGAAGGCAGCGGAACCGGGGAATTTACCAGTACGATGACCGGACTGCAGCCCAATACTACTTACTACGTGCGGGCCTATGCCAGCTCCGATTTTAGCACAAGCTATGGGGAGACTTTGTCTTTTAACACTTTAAGTGATAGTGGAGGTTCGGGAATTTTGCTCGAAGATAATTTTGATCTGTATCCTTCGGAGCAGGACTGGTATTTTGACATTGGCGACGGCTTGTTTGTTCACGAGGATTCAAAAGCAATTCTGATGACCAACTACAACAGGTATACGGTTAAATTTTACTCCAAATTGCAGAGATCGGTCAACGATGGCACTTTGACCTTTGTTTCCAATATGCTTACCTACGAAGATAATAATACGGCTTACGGTCCCTTGTCCAGAGGGTTGGTTTCGGGTGCGGACAGAAACAATGCCATCGAATTTATTAATTTGACGGGTAGTATTATTCAGGCCAGAACTGTGTCAAACGGGGTGGCAACAACTACGGACTACAATGTAGGAGCTTCGGTAAATAATTATTACGATTACAAGATAGTAGCATCCAATACGCAGGTTGACTTTTATTTCAATAATTTGCTGATAGCTTCGCATACCACCAATATTCCTCTTGTTATGCTGAATGTGTATTTCGATACCAGCAGCTGGGCGGGAAATGTTCCGGTTTATATTGATTATGTACGATTGGAGTTGGCTCCTTATTGATGCATTATTAATACATTTGCATAAATTCGGTATTGCCATAGTTTTTTGGTAGCTGAGTTATGTATAATTGATCAAAAAAACCGATGATAAAAAGAGTTGATTCTATTCCCCAAAAAGATTGTACTGCCTGTAGTGTTTGCCTGGCTGTTTGTCCTCAAAATTGCATCGAAATGAAAGCCGACAAAGAGGGGTTTTTGTATCCTTTTGTCGATATTCATAAATGCATCGAATGTGAAGAATGTTATACCAATTGTCCTTCTGTTAATTTTAACAAAGAGGCTTTAGAACCCTACAAAAACGAAGTTTATGCCTGTCAGATTATAGATGAAAACATTCGTCGTATCAGTTCATCCGGCGGGGCTTTTAGTGCTTTATCGTATCCTGTGTTAAATTTGAAAGGCTACGTCTGCGGAGTGAGTTATACTTCAGATTTCAAAGCAGTCAGGCATACGATAGTAAATAATGAAAAAGAGCTGGATGACTTAAGAAGGTCAAAATTGCTGCAATCCGACAAAAACGATATTTTTTTGAGCATTGAGAAATTGCTCAAAGAGGGACAAAGGCTTTTATTTTCGGGAACACCCTGTGAGGTTTTTGCTCTGAAGTCCTTTTTGGCCAAGGAGTATAAATACTTATACACCTGCGATTTAATCTGTGGTTGTGTGGCCTCGCCAAAAATATATAGAAAATACCTTGAGCATCTTGAAAATAAATATAATTCCAGGATCAAGTCCGTTAATTTTAAGGACAAAAGCAAGGGCTGGCAGGAGAGAGGAATAAGAATTGATTTCGAAAACGGAAAATCATACGTCAGCGATAATGCAAATGACCCGTATATGGTTTCATTTCACAGTCGCTATGGTATTCGCCCTTCCTGTTTCAATTGTAAATTCAGAGGAATGGACAGGCTCAGCGATATCACTCTGGGCGATTTTTGGGGTCTGAAATATTACCACAAGTCATTGGACGACAACCAAGGTACTTCGTATGTAATGGTGAATTCTCAAAAAGGCAAAGACTTGCTTATGGAGACAAAGCGGAATATGCACATTCAAAAAATGGAAATTGATATTACAGAATATTCAAACACATACAATTTGAGAGTTTTAAGCAGCCCGTCTCCGGCTGATGAATTAAACAGAAGTGAATTCTATAATGATCTGGATGTTATGGAATTTGATGAGTTGTTTGATAAGCACCTGAAAAGTATTTGCCTGGAAAGAAAACGAAAAAAGGAAGAATATTTAAGGAAACTGGAAGCAGGTATTTGTTAATGGGAGGAATAATTTAATTATTTAGTATTTTTGGAAGTCCATTTTTAAAGCCTTATACAATGAAGAACACCTGGCTCATACAATGTAGAATAATATTTACACTAAGCCTGGCCTGCTTTGCTCTGGCACTCAACGCAGAGGAAAAAATCAATAATCTTCCGCCCAAAATCCAGGATGCTCAGCCAAAACATCAAAAGCCCAGGTCCAGACTTCAGCTGCTTTCTGCACATCCCCAGGCGGTGATCGGCCCCGAACATCCGGAGGTGATTTTTAGCAGGAATTTCTCGGGTTTTGAAACCGGGCAGGTCATTAAAATTGAGGGTACTTATCATATGTTTGTAAACGAAATGTTTGTGCGCCCTTTTCGTGATTTGCGTATTTCTTACTGGACAAGCCGGGATGCCCTGAATTGGGAGCGACAATCAGTCATAAGGGAAAGTATTCCCGGCAGATCTCCTTACAATCCGCGCTCCGAAGTGTGGGTTACCGGAGTTGAATTCAACGAAGAAGAAAACGCCTGGAACATTTTTTACGTCGCCTACAGGGCCGGAAATGAGGCCGAGGGAGAAATTGCCCGATCGGATTACAGTGGCAGAATCTGGCGTGCAAAATCTGTTATTCCCGGAATGAA
>JAAZGQ010000410.1 GCA_012511135.1 Bacteroidales bacterium
GGCTAAACGTTTAAAATCTACCTCTTTTTCATCACCCAACACGCAATAGCTGTAGGAGCGGTTCTTGATCCATTCTTGCTGGAAGGCTTTCAGGTCTTCCAGATCAAGATCAACCAGGCTTTCGAATAAATATTTACGGGAATCTTCTTCAATTCCATAATCCAAAGCATCCAGGTAGGTCCAGAGTATGTTGGAACGTAAAATCCGTTCGGTGCGCAATCTGGAAAAAAGACCATCTTTGGCAAGCTTGAAAGCGGCTTCCGATTCGGGCATGTCCTCGATAATCTGATAAAAAGCCTGCAAAGCATCGTCCATCTTGTCTGTTTGCGTGGCAATAATACTTACCATGGAATAAGGACGTCCTGCCCTGGATGGAGTGACGTAAGCAGCTGCAGCCGAATAGGCCAGACCTCTGGCTTCGCGCATTTCCTGAAATACGATTGAATTCATGCTTCCACCAAAGTATTCGTTGTACAGCGTAGTCAAAGGTTCTTTTTCGAGATCAAAAAGCTCTCCGCTGTTTGAATACATCGATAAATACAACTGTTTGGCATTGTATTGGGCGAACAAAACCTGATTGTCCTTTGTCTGCAGATAAGGAAATTCTTTGGCTGCCGGCAGTTCGAGTAAAGTTTCGGGCAGCTGATGTTTTTCATTCAAAACAGCAGTCAATTCTTCCTTAGAATCCGGACCGTAATACAACACTTTGTGTTGGTATGAAGTCATTTTGCCTAAAACATCGATTAAAGCTTCGGGTTTGAGATTCAATAGCTCCTGATTGCTCAAAACATTCGTTGCAGGAGATTTCGGCCCGTAAACCGCGTAATTGCGCAACATACTGAAAATCCGGCTTTGGCTCAGTTTCGCGTTGGCCCTGTCTTTGAGAATATCCTGTATCATATTGTCAAAAGCCTGTTGATTCACCTGAGCATCTGCTAATAATTTTTCGAGTAAATTCAAGGCCTCGGGCATATTTTCTCCCAGACCCGTCAGGCGTATATGCGCTTTTTCGGAACCGGCAGACAAATTGAAAGAACAAGCCATCTTGTAGAATTCACTTTTGATTTCCTCAGCAGAATATTCCGAAGTGCCCAGATAGTTCAAATAGTTGAAGGCCAGACTCAACAGATTGTTGCTATTGGTTCCCATGTCGAACCAATAGGTCAATTCAAAGAGATCATCTGCCTGATTTTGGATAAATAATACAGGAATCTCAGCTTGTGCAGTAAAGCGCGAAAAATCTTTTTTGAAATCCAAAAACACCGGTTGTATGGGTTTAACCATGGCCTGTTGAATTTCTTTCAGGAAAACACTTGCTGTATCCCGATTGGTCAAAATAGGAGTAATCTCGGGCTTAGCAATCTTTCTTTCGTTGGGATCAGGTCCCTGACGCTTGTATACCAAAGCATAACCATCATTGAACCATTTATTGGCAAAAGCCACTACATCCTCTTTGCTAATTTTGCCCAGGTCATCCATACGTTTAACTTCGTCTGCCCAATCCACTTCGTTGATAAAGGCTCTGACGTACATATCGGCGCGGCCGTTATTGCTTTGCATATCCCTGATTCTGGTCAGTTTTAAATTATTGATGCTGGCTTCCAGTAAAAAATCATCGAAATCACCGGCTTTGAGTTTGGCGATTTCCTTCAGCAACAAGTCTTTGACTTCTTCCAGGCTCTGACCTTCTTTAGGCCTGCCCTGTATAATATAGGCACTGTGATCAGCCATTTCATAAGCTCCTGAAAAGGCGTTCAGCACTTTTTGCTGTTGAATCAAATCCAGGTCAATCAGACCAGCCTTGCCGTTGTTCATAATCATGTCGGTCAAGGTGAGCAAATTAAACTCTTCGTCACCGATTCCAACACAGCTCCAGCCCAAGGTGATGTTTTCGGCGTCGTTACCATAGACTTCACAAACCACCGGTTCTGTTAATGCTTTAGCTTCTTTAAATTCCAGTTCGGGTATCGAAGCGGCAGGCTTCATCTCTCCAAAATACTTTTTGATCACCTGTATCATTTCCTTGGGATTGAAATCTCCCGAGAGGCAAATGGCCATATTATTAGGCACATAATAAGTCTTGTAGTAATTTTTGATGTTGGTGACAGATGGATTCTTCAAGTGTTCCTGAGTACCAAGCACCGTTTGGGTGCCATAAGGATGATGCGGGAAAAGTGTGGCCAGGATTCTTTCGTAAACCTTGCGAAAATCATTGGTCAGAGACATGTTTTTTTCTTCGTAAACCGTTTCCAGTTCTGTATGGAAACCACGGATTACATTGTTTTGAAAACGGTCTGCCTGTATTTTTGCCCAATTTTCAATTTGATTCGAAGGAATATCTTCGGTATAGACGGTCATGTCAAAACCCGTATAAGCATTCGTGCCGGAAGCACCAATGGCTGTCATTAGTTTGTCGTATTCATTGGGAATAAAAAACTTAGAGGCTTCAAAAGAAACGCTGTCTATTATTTTATAGAGAGCTCTTCGCTCAGCTTCGTCGGTCTTGGTTCTGTATTCTTCGAACAATGCTTCAATCTTGTCCAGCAAGGGTTTTTCCATTTCGTAATTCATGGTTCCGAACTGCTTGCTGCCCTTGAACATGAGATGTTCAAAATAATGTGCCAGACCCGTTGTTTCCGCAGGATCATTCTTTGCTCCAACTTTGACGGCAACATAAGTCTGTATACGGGGTTCGTCTTTATTTACGGTCATATACACTTTAAGACCATTGTCCAGGGTGTATATTCTGGTGTTCATCGGATCTCCGGGCACACGCTCGTAGGCCTGATTGCATGCACTGAAAAGCAAGAACAAAAGGCTGATCAGGCTTAAAAATTTAATTGTTTTCATAAGGACAGGTTTTATGGATATTAGCTTATATTGTGACAAAAGTAATGTTTTTTTTCGTTCCTTTGCATAGATTACTTAATTCTTTGGTTGAATGAAATTTGAAGAACTCGATTTAGAGGAAGAAGTCCTGGACGGACTCTGGGCAATGAATTTTCGGGATTGCACCCCGGTACAGGAAATGGCTATACCTATTTTGCTCGAAGGCAATGATTTAATTGGTTGCGCTCAGACCGGTACAGGCAAAACAGCCGCCTATCTTCTGCCGATTCTTAATAATCTTGTATTGGACAAATACACACAAAATGCCATCCGGGCTGTGATTATGGTTCCTACCAGGGAGCTGGCCCAGCAAATTGATCAGCAGGTAGAAGGTTTCGCTTATTATTTACCAGTCTCTTCCATAGCCGTTTACGGCGGAAACGACGGCAGGGTCTGGGAACAGCAGAAAAAAAGCCTTAATATGGGCGTCGACATCGTTATTGCCACACCGGGACGTTTACTTTCATATATAAAATTGGGGCTTATCGACTTGAGTCTGGTAAAGTATTTTATTCTTGACGAAGCAGACCGTATGCTGGACATGGGATTCATCGACGACATAATGCTTATTATCAAAGAATTGCCCAAGAGGCGGCAAACCATGTTGTTTTCGGCAACCATGCCTTCCAAAATTCGGGAACTGGCAAAAAAAATAATGCAGCAGCCCAAAGAAATCAGGCTGGCGGTTTCCAAGCCCAACGAAAATATCGATCAATCGGCCTACGTTTGCTATGAACAGCAAAAACCAGAACTGGTAAATATCTTGTTCAGCTCAATGCAGATAGGTGAGAAAGTTCTCATTTTTGCCTCTTCCAAAATTAAAGTTAAAGAAGTCTGCCGCATCCTCAAACGGCTCAATCTCTCAGTAATAGAAATGCATTCCGATTTGGAGCAAGCCGAAAGAGAAAAGGTAATGCACAGCTTTAAATCCGGCAAAGTTCAAATTCTGGTGGCTACCGATATTGTTTCCAGAGGTATAGATATTGATGATATCGCCCTGGTTATCAACTACGATGTTCCTCACGATCCCGAAGATTATGTTCACCGAATTGGGCGTACTGCCCGTGCCGGCGAAAAAGGCAGCGCTATTACTTTTATTTCGGAGCAGGATCAATACGATTTTCTTCAGATCGAAGGTTTTCTGGAAAAAGAAGTAGTAAAGCACCCGCTCCCTGGAAAATTAGGAGAAGCGCCTCTCTATGAACCGAAAAAAGGCGGACGTAGCCGCTTTATTTCTAAACTGAAAGGGGGAGGCAAGAAAGGAAATTTCGGGGGAGCTAACAAAAAAAGCGGGCCCCGTAAACCTTTCAAAGGTGGAGCCCGCTCTAAACAATAAAGTTGTTGGCTTAGCTTTCTTCCTCGCTGAAAGCTTCCGGAATTTGATCTATCAGGGAGCCGGCCTTTTCAAAATCATCTTCCATCACATGCAATAATATTGTAGAACTGGCCGAAAAAAAACCGGGTGTAAAAACACTGTTTTCGTTGCTCAAAAAACAGGGAATCCCGTTGGCCTCCAGCATGCTCTTGACAATATTGGCTTCGGTAGAAGTGTTAAACTCCTTTAGTACTACCGTTTTTTGCTGATCTTTCATAATTCAGAAATTAAGAAACTTAGTTGTCGCGTCTTGAATCCGGACGATGACGGTTGTCCCTGTTTCTGCCGCCATCTCCTCCCTGACGGTTCTCCGGCCTGGGGCGACGTTCTCTTTCGGGACGTTCTTCGTATCCTTCGGGTTTTTCGAGCAATACTTTGTGAGATAATTTAAACTTGCCTGTTTTGGGATCGACATCAAGTAACTTCACATCGATTTCGTCCCCTTCGTGCAGGCCAGCTTCTTCAACGGTATCCAGTCGTTTCCATTCAATTTCGGAAATATGTAACAAGCCGTCTTTACCGGGCATGAATTCCACAAAGGCACCGTAAGGCATTATAGAGCGAACCTTACCCCGATAGATTTCTCCGGGTTCGGGTACAGCCACTATACTTCTTATTTTGTTTACTGCTGAATCAATGCTGGTCTTGTTGTTGGCAGCTATTTCTATTCTGCCCTGTCCGTCAAGTTCTTCGATGGTAATAATGGCTCCGGTTTCTTCCTGCATTCCCTGAATAATTTTTCCTCCCGGGCCAATGACAGCACCGATATACTCTTTGGGTATCCACATTAGTTCAATACGAGGTGCATTGGGTTTCAGTTCGGGACGGGGAGCAGGCAAAGTCTCAACAATTTTGTTCAGAATATGCATGCGGCCTTCACGAGCCTGCATCAAAGCTTTTTCCAAAATTTCGTAGGGCAAACCGTCCACCTTGATATCCATCTGGGTAGCCGTAATGCCGTCTTTGGTTCCGGTTACCTTAAAGTCCATATCTCCGAGATGATCTTCGTCTCCAAGAATATCTGATAAAATGGCGAATTTTTTATTGTCGGTTATAAGTCCCATAGCTATACCCGAAACCGGTTTTTTGATGGGAACACCTGCGTCCATTAAGGCCAGGGTGCCTGCACATACTGTTGCCATCGAAGAAGAACCGTTAGATTCCAAAATATCGGAAACCACACGAATCACATAAGGATATTCTTCGGGTAACATTTTTTTCAAAGCGCGATGGGCTAAATTGCCGTGTCCTACTTCGCGGCGTCCTACACCACGGCTGGCACGCGCATCTCCGGTTGAAAAGGGAGGGAAGTTGTAATGTAACAAGAATCTTTCGGTGCTTTGGTTCAAAGCATCATCAATAATTTTTTCATCCAGTTTGGTTCCCAGGGTTACCGAAGTAAGCGATTGGGTCTCGCCACGGGTGAAAATGGCCGAACCATGGCAGCCGGGTAAATAATCTATTTCTGACCATATGGGACGAATTTCTGTGGTAGTTCTTCCGTCAAGGCGCTTGCCTTCGTCCAGAATGCTGCGGCGCATAGCTTCTTTTTCCACATCGTGATAATAACGGCCTATCATTTCTGCCTTAGCCTCGGCTGTTTCATCGTCCAGACTGGCAATGTATTCTTCGAGTATTGACTTGAAGTTGGCTTGTCTCTGATGTTTGTCGGGATTGGCTGAACTTGCTTCAGCATAGGCCTTGGCATAGGTCTTATCCCATATATCTTTGCGAAGATCTTCGTCGTTTTCTTCGTGACAATATTCGCGTTTTACGGTTTTACCGGCCATTTCGGCTAATTCAAGCTGGGCGCGGCATTGAATCTTGATGGCTTCGTGTGCAATTTTCAGGGCTTCGAGCAAATCACTTTCCTGCACTTCGCTCATTTCGCCTTCAACCATCATTATATTTTCCATGGTGGCACCCACCATGATATCCATATCGGCTTTTTTGAGGTCGGCTGAGGTCGGATTCAATTTAAATTGTCCGTCAATGCGAGCCACGCGGACTTCTGAAATAGGGCCGTTAAAAGGAACATCAGAAACAGCCAATGCGGCCGATGCGGCCAAACCGGCCAGAGCGTCAGGCATATCTCCGTTACCGTCATTATCGGCAGAGAAAAGAATCACATTAACAAAAGTGTTAGCGTGAAAATCAGCGGGGAACAAGGGGCGTAATACACGATCAACCAAACGAGAGGTCAATATTTCTGAATCAGAGGGACGACCCTCTCTTTTGATAAAGCCGCCGGGGAAACGCCCGGAAGAAGCGAACTTTTCTTTGTACTCAACCTGTAAAGGCATAAAATCAGTTCCGGGTACTGCATCGGCAGCAGCACAAACGGTAGCAAGCAACACAATGTTGTTCATCCGGACGACCACAGAGCCATCTGCCTGTTTGGCCAATTTGCCGGTTTCGAGGGTAATGGTCCTTCCATCGCCCAAATCAATGTTTTTGACAATCGGTGTCATCATAAAAAAAATTTAAATTGTCTATAAGGGCCTTCATCGCCCATTTTAATCTTTATAAAAATCGTGCAAATGTACGGAAAAATTTCACTATTTTTGCGATTTTGTCATAATTTATTATCTCTGAACGACTTCTGCGTTTTTTCGTTTGAAAACCTCTATGAATAAGAAGCCAGCTAAAGATGCCTGGGGTACCCGGATAGGATTAATTTTGGCCATGGCAGGAAATGCCGTTGGACTGGGCAATTTTTTGCGTTTTCCGATCCAGGCCATACAAAACGGAGGGGGAGCCTTTATTATTCCTTACCTTATTTCATTTATCCTGCTTGGCATTCCACTTTTGCTGGTGGAATGGAGTACCGGCAGATTTGCCGGCCTAAGGGGCCACCATTCTTCACCCTTTGTACTTCAGAGTCTTAACAAAAAGCCCTATTGGAAATACATTGGAGCCATCGGGCTTTTTTCCAACATAGTAATTGCCTCCTATTATTGTTACATTGAGAGCTGGACCCTCTCCTACGTGTATCACTCACTGATACGTACCTTTGATGGGATGACCGAAGCACAGGTCTCAGGATTCTTTGATAATTATCTAAAAATAAGCACTTCGACTACGGGAATCCCCTTTGAGTCAATTCTTTTTTATTTACTCTGCCTGGGCATAAATATTTGGATTCTAAGCCAGACCCTGCGTAAAGGTATTGAAAGAGCTGCTAAATTTTTTATGCCCCTTTTGGTAATATTCGGCCTTTTTTTGGTGATCAGGATTGTCACTATCAAAGCCGGTGAACAGGGAGCCATTAACGACGGCTGGCTAGGGCTGGAGTTTTTGTGGACACCCGACCTGAATTCTTTGTCCAATCCCAAAGTATGGCTTTCGGCCGCCGGTCAGATATTCTTCACCCTCTCGCTGGGTATGGGTTGCATACAATGTTATGCTTCTTATCTCAAAGAAAAAGACGATGTAGTACTCAATTCCATGACGGCCGGTTTTATGAACGAATTTACCGAAATTGTCATTGGAGCTTCCATTATTATTCCAATCTCAATCGGCTATTTTGGTATAGACAAAGTGGTGGAGTTAAGCCAGATTGGCGGTTTTGGCCTGGGATTTCGAACTATGCCCTTTTTGTTTGAACAATGGGGAGATGTCCTGGCCAGCCTGTCAGGAATGGCCTTTTTCGGCTTATTATTTGGGGCGGGAATTACTTCCTCATTGGCTATGGGGTCACCTATCGTTGGCTTTTTGAAAGATAATTTTGGCTGGTCCCGAAAAAAGGGAGCATTGGCCTTCGGTGGCATCATTTTGTTGTTTGGAATTCCCACTGTTTTGTTTTTTTCCAAAGGAGTGTTCGATGAATACGATTATTGGGGAGGAACAATCGCTCTGGTATTATATGCTACCGCCGAAATTATTTTGTTTTCCTGGATTGTGGGAATAGACAAAGGCTGGAAACTAATTCATCAGGGAGCTGATATGCGCATAGCCGGCGTTTTTAAATTTGTCCTTAAATATATAACTCCCACAATGTTGATACTAATCCTGTTGGCCTCGGCCGTTAAACCCAAAGACGACGACTGGAGCCTGTTGAGTCTCAAAGGCTGGGAACTGGACAAAAGCAGCATTATCGGGGAATTGTTCCACAAAGACATCGGGCCCAACAAGACTTGGTTTGCCGATGAATATTACGCAGAACAAGCCAGTCTGGTTCATAGGATTGTCACAACAGAAAAGGGGAACAAATTGGAACTTTTGGTTGGCAATTCTATTATTAGCTATCGGCTTTCAGGCCGACAGCAGTTGATGGTTGCCGAAGGCGACAGGGTAAAAGCCGGAGAGGTTCTTTATAAGGGAAGAATTATTAATACGGTCTTTTATATAGATAGTGCCAGAATTGCCCTGTTGTTATTATTTCTGTTGCTTTGTTTTTTTGTATGGAAAGCCAACAAGAGGCCGTCTGATTATTATGAATTTGAACAACTAAAGCTATAATGAATACTTCTGCCTTAATCATAATGCTCAGTGTGCAAATAGGTGTCAGTCTGTGTCTGATGTATTTTTTGTTTCGGATGTTTAAATCCCGAAAAGATAAATCTAAACAGAATCACTCCCAAAATAACGCATAATTTTTTGTGAATATCCTTTTGATACAGGTATAGATTTAACCTTGTCGGAATCCAGGTCAATATATACTCCCTCTTTTTCTTTACGGATCACCTTTACTTTATCAGCATTAATAATATAAGAACGGTGACAACGCATCAGGGAGCTGTTGGCAAAACTCTCTTCTATGGTTTTGAGCTTGCAGCGCAATAAGTAATTAGCCATGGCTCCTTTGTTCATATAGTAAACCTTGATGTAATTATCGTGCGACTCTATGTA
>JAAZGQ010000411.1 GCA_012511135.1 Bacteroidales bacterium
CGTTTGTTTTGCAGCCGGGTCTCCAGATCGATAAACTGGTCGGTTACATCGCGGGCCTGGATGTCTTTGTTGAGTATTTCTCCGTAGCCTTGTTCCAGGCAGGCCATAAAATTGTCAAAAGCGGCAGCGGGTATTCTGAGCCTTAGGTAGAAAGTTGCCTCTCTGTCGTTGTTGTTGAAATTTTCGCTGGCGTAATATGCTCCAAAAGGAATCAACAGGCTGTCTACTCTGGTTTTGGCTGCCTGAGCCGATTTTACTCTTATGGTCATGTGACCGTCCCGAATGATTTTCTTTTTGTCTTTTGCTTCCGATTGCTGATTGACGGCCGCATCGGCAATACTGCTCTCAGAAACCGCAGCATTGCCAGCCGCATAAGCCTGAGCACCTGCCATCCGCCCTTTGAGCTTTAAATCTTCTCTTGATTCAAATTTTACATCTTCGCTCATCATCATATCGGGAGACAAAATGCTGTCTTTGTCTTTTTGTTGACAAGCTCCAAGCAGTCCTGACAGCAGGAGCAGATAGAGAAATCTTTTCATGATGCTGATTATTTTTCGGGGAACACTAAATTGATTTTGTTCAATTCGGTACTAATGGTCCTAAGCTCATCGGAGCTGAGTTTCAGGGAGCCTGCCCTTGCGTTTTCGGTGGCCTGGGCTACATCCCGTGCGCCTGCCAGTGCAACGGTAATGCCCGGCTGTTCAATGGTCCAGCGCAATACTACCTGGCCCAGGCTGGCCTTGTGCGCTTCGGCGATGGGGCGGATCCTGTCTAGAAAGTTGTTGACTTGCACGATGTTTTCGTCCAGATACCAGGCTTGGCCTGTACGGCTGTCGTTGGGATCAAATTGCTGGCCGGGTTTCATTTTGCCGGTAAGCAGGCCCCGTTGCAAAGGACTGTAAGCTAAAATACCTTTATTATGCCCGAGGCAATAGGGCACAATTTCTTCTTCGATGCCCCGGCGTAACATACTGTAGGGCAGCTGATCCGAGGCCAGGTCGATAAAGGCGGCTGCTTCTTCCATTTGCGCGGCAGAATAATTGCAGACACCGGCATAACGCACCTTACCTTGTTCCATCAGGCGGCTGACAGCTTCCATGCTTTCGCTGACGGGGGTGGTGGGATCGTACCAGTGAATCTGGTAAAGATCGATATAATCAGTGCCCAGCAACTTGAGGCTGGTTTCGCATTCCTGAATAATATTCTCCTTGCGGGCATTGCGGTAAATGTGCACTGTTTTGCCTTCGTTGCTGACGCTGTCAAAAAAATATTCGCCTTGCTTGGTATCCCAGCGAAGGCCGAATTTAGTGAGGATTTGTACTTTGTCGCGGGGAAGACCTTTGATGGCTTCGCCCACCAGTTGTTCGCTGTAGCCCATTCCGTAGACAGGGGCCGTATCGATGCTGGTCACGCCCATATCGTACGAAGCGCGGATAGCATTTACGGCGTCGTTTTGTTTAGTTCCACCCCACATCATTCCCCCGGCGGCCCAGGCTCCAAAAGTGATGACTGAAACTTCTAAATCGGTGTTTCCAAGTTTTCTGTATTCCATAATGATTTTATTTTTGTTGCCCTCAAAGATATAATTTTATTCCGGCCTATCATTATCTTTGCAGGTATGAAAGATTTTGCAGCCATCGATTTTGAAACCGCCAATCGCAATCCGGCCAGTGTTTGCAGTGTAGGCCTGGTCATCGTGCGTGACGGGCTGGTCAGGGATTCCTTTTACAGTATGATCAAGCCGGTGCCCAATTATTACAGTTACTGGAACACCAGAGTGCATGGACTTACACATTCCGACACTGCAGATGCCCCTGAATTTCCCGAAGTCTGGGAAAAAGTCATTCCTGTCATCGAAGACCTGCCTCTGGTGGCGCACAATGCTGTGTTTGACGAGGGCTGCCTCAAAGCCGTCTTTGCCTGGTACGATCTGGCCTATCCAAAATACGATTTCAGTTGCACCTGCCGGGCTTCCCGTAAGACTTTTCCAATGTTGCCGAATCACCAATTGCAGACCGTCTCGGCTCATTGTGGTTTCGATTTGCGGCATCATCACCATGCTCTGGCCGATGCGGAAGCTTGTGCGGCCATTGCTTTGAGAGTGTTTTAAGTGGAAATATTTTGGCAAAATTAAATCGTGAAGAAAATATATTAAATGCAAAGATTATCTTTGCATTTTAAAATTTAATATCTGAGCAAATATGTCTTGGGGAAAAATTGCTTTTAGTGCCTTATTGTCGGTTCTGCTCTTAATTTTATTTTTCACTGAAAGATCTTATTCTCCCATTCGGCTTCAGTTTGAACTTAGCACTGAAAAGGATATTGAATTTGAAGTATTCTATACAAGCTCCGAAAAACAAGCCTTTGTAGCAGGCAAGTCAATAAGTTATTTGTACCGCGCGTCAAAATCAGGCAGTATTTACTTTGATCTGCCGGTAGAGCACCTGCATAAAGTAAGGATTGATTTTGGAGTAAAACCGGGCGATGTGCGTATTGACAATATTAAAGTAAGCGGAAAATCACATTTTTACTTAACCGATTTTGATAATATTTCTCCTAACGATATAGATCGTTATACTGCTAATGGAGGGCTTGTGCTAAGTTCGCAAAAGATAGATCCTTATATTATTTTCAATACTCCAATCCAGGTGGATGCCGCCAAAAAACTGGCCTTTAAAAAGGGGCTTGGCTATTTTGCAATCATTTTTGCCTTCATTGCTTTTGCTGTACTGTATATATTGTTGGGTTATTTTGAAAAATCAAAGCACAAAAGGGCCAACGCTTTTTTGTTGTTCCTCTTTTTTTCTTTCTTATTAATACCTGCCTCAAAAATCAATAAGGAAGACAAGGCTCCAGAAGAAAACAGAATGTTGGCAAAATTTCCTTCCTTGATTACAGAAAAAAAGATCAACAATAATTTTGGCATTGAATTCGAAACCTGGTTTAACGACCGGTTTTATATGCGCAAACAATTAGTCAGGTTGTATAATAAAATTACAGCGGGAGTCAACCGAAATTTATTTAAGGAAAAAGTACTCGTGGGCAAAGATGGTTGGAGTTTTAATATTAATGATGACGGTGTTAAAAATTATCAAAATGTAAAATTGTTTTCCGAAAAAGAATTGGAGAAACTTACACTTTATTTATCGTCTATCAATCATTGGTGTAAGGCCAATAATAAAAAGTTCTATTTTTTTGTAGCTCCTGACAACCATAAAATTTATGGCGAATATTTTCGTTTTGCAAGAAAAATTAAGCCTGACAGCGAGAGTAGGATATTTCAACTCATTCATTACTTGCAGAAAAACACCGGGGTTGAAATTATTTATCCCTACGAAGCCTTCCTGGAAGCCAAAAACGATGGCCC
>JAAZGQ010000412.1 GCA_012511135.1 Bacteroidales bacterium
CCCTTGATTTTGGCAGCGTCAAAAGCATGCAGGGGTTGTCCGCTTTCGTGCAGCAGATAATTAGTAATGTCCACCACATTATTGATGGGATGTAAGCCTATTAACCGCAGTCGATCCTGCAGCCACTTGGGCGATTCCTTGACTTGAATTCCCGTCATGCTCAATCCGCAATAACGGGGACAAGCTTCGGAGTTATGAATTTCTACTTCGATGTTCAAGTCTCTGTTGTCTACCTTGAAAGACTCGACCGATGGCCTGCGGAGTTTAACCGATTTATCCTGAGTTTTAAGCCAGGCAGCCAAATCGCGGGCTACACCATAATGCGACAAAGCGTCAGCACGGTTTGGCGTAAGATCCACTTCGAGTACGGCCCGGCTCTCCAGTCCGTAGTATTTATTGGCTGGCAGACCCACCGGAGCATCCGCGGGTAAGACAATGATGCCCTCGTGATTGTCACTCAGACCAATTTCGTCTTCGGCACATATCATGCCAAAGGATTCTTCGCCCCTGATTTTGGAACGTTTTATGGTCAATACCTTATCGCCCATATAGAGTTTGGTACCTAGTGTTGCCACGATTACTTTTTGGCCTGCAGCTACATTGGGAGCTCCACAGACAATTTGCCGCACTTCGGGATCACCAGTATTTACAGTGGTCAGATGCAAATGATCGGAATTGGGGTGAGGCACACAGGTCAAGACTTCTCCCACCACCAGGCCTTCGAGGCCTCCGGGAATACTTTCGACCATCTCCACGGGACCATTTTCCAGGCCTATGGAAGTCAGCACCTTGGCACATTCAGAGGCTGAAATGTCAATATCGACAAATTCTTTTAGCCAATCATACGAAATAAGCATAGGTCAACATTTAATGGATAATTGCACCAGCACTTCCCTGATTTTTTCATAAGTGGTGATTCTGGTGGGTACCAGCGGCAGCCTGAGTTTGTTTTCAATATGGCCCATGGCGTGAAGTATACACTTGACACCGGCCGGATTGCCGTCTACAAACAAGAGATTGAACAATTCCGTAAATCGCTGATGTATTTCCAGAGCATTGGTGTAATCGCCGTTAAGAGCAAGGCGAACCATACGGCTGAATTCTTTGGGAAAAGCATTGCCTATAACCGAAATTACTCCGGAGGCGCCTAAGGTAATGTAGGGAAATGTCACCGCGTCGTCACCGGAAATGACCATAAAATCGGAGGGTTTGTTTTTGATGATTTCGTTCACCTGAACAATATTGCCCGAAGCTTCCTTGACGGCCACAATGTTGGCACATTCACGGGCCAGTCGCAGGGTTGTTTCGGCAGTCATGTTCACTCCGGTACGGCCGGGAACGTTATACAGCAAAAGGGGCAACTTAGTGGCAGCCGACAAAGTTTTGTAATGCTGATAAATGCCTTCCTGTGAAGGTTTGTTGTAATAAGGAGTAACAGAAAGTATGGCAGTAATACCCTCAAAATCGCAGGTTTCCAACTGATGAACCAAGCTGCGGGTGCAATTGCCTCCAACTCCCAACACGATAGGAAGCTGTCCGTTCACACGCTGAACGACAAAGTCTTTAACAGCTTTCTTTTCGTCCTCACTTAGAGTGGGCGTTTCGGCTGTAGTACCAAGGACTACCAGGTAATCGGTTTTGTTTCTCATCTGATAATCCACCAGGCGGCCCAGGGCATCAAAATCGATACTGTCGTCTTCGTTGAAAGGTGTTATCAGGGCAACACCCATACCCCGTAATTTATTATTTATGGAAGTTTTCATACAAATTTGCTAGCAGGAGTCCGAAGCGCAAAGGTATAAAAAACCTACTTAACACGTAAATTCTTAAGATAAAAAAGCACGTCTGCGGCATTTTTTTCCATCTCTTCTTTTTCCTGGCCCCTGATGTCCACTATCATATCGTACCAAAGAGGGTCTGCCGTTTTTAATCCGAGACGATACAAAGCAGGGGAACTGGCCACAAAATATTCGTTCAGGGCATGAGGAATATAGCACAAATCGATCAGGAGATCTGCCGGAAAACCCAGATAGCGATTCATCAGGTATTTTTTTGGGAAATAACAAAAAGTCAGGTCCCGGTCCGTTATCACATGGTAGCAAGGCGGATAATCGCTAAAAGCTATCCCCCTGGCAGCATAGGTCCAGGCCATTACATCTTTGCCATCTGCAATCAGTTTGTCCACCAGGGGAGCTATATACTCGTAATCGGCCATATCAAACAAAATACAGACCCTTTGCAAATCGGTATAATTCATAAAACGCTTGTTACGCTTGTGTTGGCGTCTTAATTCTTTGATCTTTCGTTTTAAAAAGAAATCTACCATAATCCTTTTCTGGTGTTAGGTTTAGAAATCGTCAAAAAGGCTTGGGCTTGGGCTTAAGTTTGTGTTTAAGCCCGGGGCGTTTTTATCTTTGGTGGCAAAATCCTTCCCTGGGCTGCGACTTTCGTCAGACAGCAGCGCCAAAAATTCAGCCTCGGACATCAGTCTCAATCCAAGAGATCTGGCCTTTTCCAGTTTGGATGGCCCCATGTTTTCACCGGCCAGAATAAAGTCGGTTTTAGAACTCACCGAAGAAGCAACCCTTCCTCCCTCCTGCTCTATCAGCGCCTTATACTCATCGCGGCTGTGCTTTTCGAAAGTCCCGCTGATTACAACAGTTTTATTTTTCAGCAAGCCTTCCCGCGAGAGCAGCCCGGGCTGATTTGACTCAAATTGCAGACCCAGCTGCCGGAATTCCTCCAACATAAGCTGATTGGCAGGATTGGCAAAAAAGGCCAGCAGACTTTCGGCAATTTTGCTGCCCACTTCCTCTACCTGCAATAGTTCTTCGTAGCTGGCCTGACGCAAAGCATCCATCGAACCCAGGGCCCGGGCCAGTTTTTTGGCCACGGTTTCCCCCACAAAACGTATACCCAGGGCAAACAATATTCTTTCAAAGGGAACCGATACCGAAGCGGCTATGCTTTTTATCAAATTATCGGCCGATTTCTCGCCCATTCTTTCCAGCTCCACCAATTGTTCTTTTTGCAGGCGATACAAATCGGAAGCTTTCTTGATCAGGCCTTTTTGATACAACAAATCCACGGTCTCTTCGCCCAGGCCCTCGATGTTCATAGCCCTGCGCCGGATGAAATGCACAATACGGCCCTTGATTTGGGGCGGACAGGCTGTAGTGTTGGGGCAGTAATGTGCTGCTTCGCCTTCGATGCGTATCAAAGGGCTACTGCATTCGGGACAGCGGTCGATAAACTGAACCGGCTCCGAAGCCCCGGCCTTTCTGTAGTCCTTGTTCACACCCACAATCTTGGGAATAATCTCTCCGCCTTTTTCCACAAATACCCGGTCACCCAAGTGCAAATCCAGCTCCCGGATAAAATCGGCATTGTGAAGCGAAGCACGTTTGACCACCGTGCCCGACAAAAGTACGGGTTCCAGGTTGGCCACCGGGGTGACGGCCCCTGTTCTGCCCACCTGAAAACTCAGGGACTTCAATCTGGTCAGGGCCTGTTCGGCCTGGAATTTATAGGCTATCGCCCAACGGGGCGTTTTGGCGGTATAGCCCAATTGCTCCTGTTGACGGAGGGAATTGACTTTGATCACAATACCGTCGG
>JAAZGQ010000046.1 GCA_012511135.1 Bacteroidales bacterium
AGGTAGCGGCAGCGGTGGCTTAATCAATACAAATCCCTAAGGCTTTATTCCCACTCTATGGTGGCGGGTGGTTTAGAGCTGATATCGTAGGCAACCCGGTTAACGCCTTTCACTTTGTTTATGATATCGTTGGATACTTTGGCCAGGAAGTCGTATGGCAATTGAGCCCAATCTGCCGTCATAGCGTCGGTCGATGTAACAGCCCTTAATACCACAGCGTTTTCATAGGTGCGTTCGTCACCCATTACACCTACTGAACGTACCGGCAATAAAATTGTCAGGGCTTGCCAGACTTTGTCGTAAAGACCCCATTCGCGCAAGAGAGAGATAAAGATGTGATCTGCATCTTGTAGGATACGGACCTTTTCAGGGGTGATATCACCTAAGATGCGTACGCCCAATCCCGGACCCGGGAAAGGATGTCTGTGAATAAACCTTTCGGGCATACCCAAGGCGGCTCCAACCCTGCGTACTTCATCTTTGAACAAAAGCTTCAGGGGTTCAACCAGTTTAAGTTTCATTACTGCCGGCAGGCCGCCTACGTTATGATGGCTTTTTATAGTAGTGCCGGTAATAGACAGTGATTCAATTATGTCCGGATAGATGGTGCCCTGTCCCAGCCATTTGATGTTTTCCAATTTTTTGGCTTCCTCGTCAAAAATATCAATGAACCCTTTGCCAATAATTTTCCGTTTTTTCTCCGGATCGCTTACGCCTTGCAGTTCGCGATAGAATTTTTCTTTGGCATCAACTCCGATGACATTCAGCCCGAAGGTTTCATAATCTTTGAGCACTGTTTCGTATTCGTATTTGCGCAGCAGCCCATGATCCACGAATATGCAGGTAATATTTTTACCAATGGCCCTGTTGAGCAGTAGGGCCGTAACAGAGGAATCGACTCCTCCGGACAGTCCTAATACAACTTTGTCTTCGCCCAGAGTTTCTTTCAATTCAGCCACAGTTGATTCGATAAAAGAAGCAGGCGTCCAGTTGCGGCTACAGCCACAAAGATCCAGAAAATTGGCCAGAATCTTGCTTCCCTCTTCGGTATGGAAGACTTCGGGATGAAATTGTACGCCCCAGGTCGATTCGTTCTGAATTTTGTAAGCTGCTACCGGAATATCGATGGTTGCAGCAATTTTTTCAAATTCAGCTGGTATTCGGGTGATGCTGTCTCCGTGCGACATCCATATGGGAGACATAGGATTTAACCCTTTGAACAGGGGGTCGCTTGTGTTTACAGTGTCAAAAAATGCTCTGCCGTATTCCCTGCTTCCGGAGGCCTCCACTTTTCCTCCGGCTTTGTGGACAATTAATTGAGCTCCGTAACAAATACCCAACAAAGGAAACTTTTTTCTCAGCAAATTTAAATCGAAATCAAAGGCGCTTTTGTCGTATACAGAAAAGGGACTGCCCGACAGGATTACACCTTTTATACCCTCGGTATTCTCGGGAAATTTGTTGTAAGGATAGATTTCACAAAAGGTGCTGAGCTCTCTGATGCGCCTGGCAATGAGCTGTGTGGTTTGGGAACCGAAATCGAGTACGACAATTTTTTCTTGCATAGTGGGGAATTGATAATATTTAGGGTGGAAAGGTATAAAAAGCTTTGCTATTTTAGTTATTCCTGAGCCCTCAAATTTAATTCCTGGCCAACCTGAATTCTCTCACCAAATTCCATACCATTCAATTGGTAAAGAGCACTCACCTGAAGTCCGAATTGTTGTGAAATGCTGTGCATGCTGTCTCCCTGTCGCACTGTATAGACACTGTCTTCGCCTTCCCAGTATTCGGCCTTTTTACTCAGGAAGACAACATCACCAACCGAAATTTTATAACGTGAAGGCCATTCGTTCCATTTTTTTATGCGTTGAGGGCTAAGACCAAATTCATCGGAAATATTGTCAAAATTATCTCCGTATTGTGCTATAATATAAGGTGTTAAACCTTTGTAAAAGATGGTATGTTGTTGTACAGCATTGATCACATGGGGCAGGTTGTCGGTACGTTCGTTACGTTCGTTGCGCTGAATTTGATTTTCTCTGCTGGTTTCGGCTATGTAATTATAGTCTTTGGCTTTTTCGGCCAGCGTAGTTTCTTTGGGGGATTCAATTTCTCGTATCCCGGCATTTTTTTCTTTTTTTGTTTTTTGTTCTTTGGTGGTTTTTTCTTTCGGTTTATCCTGGGCCGCCGCTTGCTCGACTACCGCCATTTCTTCGGGAAATTCTTTTTCCCAGTTTCGGATAATCTTTTTTGCCCGTCGTTTATTGAGGGCAAGTTTATCAATTTTATTTAAGTCGTATTGTTCGATGATTTTAATCAGTTTTTTATCGTAATGGCGATCGGTGGCATAGCCTGCTTTTTTTAAGCCTCTGGCCCAGGCTTTGTAGTTTTTTATGTTCAATTCGAAAAGGGAAGCATAGCGAGCTCTGTTGACTAAAAACAAGGAATGGTCTTTGTAAGAATCTTCTACCTTGGGGTATTTTCTGAAGCAACTCATTTCGCCGTCGTCAAAATGGGAATAGGATTTACCTGTCCAGTCGTTGTGGCATTTTATTCCAAAGTGATTGTTGCTGTTTCTTGCCAGGGTGCTGTTGCCGGCACCCGATTCAAGCAAGCCCTGTGCCAGAGTTATGCTGGCAGGTATACCGTATACGACCTGTTGAGTCATGGCCAGCGGGGTATATCTTCGTATATAGTCTTCGTAGGGTTTTAAACGCTCTTGTGCTTGTAGGGGGAAATTTAACAGCCATAAAAAAAATAAGCCTAAAAAGGTGGATCTGCTCATAGAAATGGTATTTTTGTGCTTAAGAAGCAAAAGATCGGTTCAGATGTACAAAAAAGAAATCACGGCAAATATAACATTTTGTTCTTTCGAAGACTTAAGCAAACAGGAAAAAGACTTGATTCAAGTGGCAAAAAACTCAAGTTTAGATGCCTATGCACCCTATTCTGGATTTAAGGTAGGTGCGGCTGTATTGCTTGACAGTGCTGTAATTTTGTCGGCCAATAATCAGGAGAATGCCGCATTTCCTTCGGGACTTTGTGCTGAGCGTGTGGTACTGTTCTATGCCAATGCATCTCATCCTCTGAACAAAGTTCTAAGTATGGCAATTGCGGCCAGTAAGGATGGAATCTTTACTGAAAATCCTATAAGTCCTTGTGGAAGTTGCAGGCAGGTTTTGCTTGAAACAGAGCAACGATTTAAAACTGATATGCGGCTCTTGCTGTACGGAGAAAAAGAAATAGCGGTGGTAAAATCTGCCGCAAGTTTATTGCCTTTTTCCTTTAAGTTTTAATTTACTCAAGCTTGTTGCTGTAGACAATCTCAAGTTTCATAGGCTTTTGAGGATGTCTGGCACTACGAATCTTGGCTGCGTTCGGTAAGATGTTTTGTACCAGAAAGAGGCTGGTGCCCGACAGGCTGTTTAGTGTTACTTTACTTACAGGAACCATCAGCAAATTGTTGTATGGGATAAAGCTACTACTACTGTCGTTGCGCACTGTTTTTTGCAGGAAAGAACTCAAATCAAAGGAAAAAAGATCGTTTTGC
>JAAZGQ010000413.1 GCA_012511135.1 Bacteroidales bacterium
CTTCCAAAGTTGCCAATTCAAATACACCCAGCTTTTTGGCCACCGTAGACATTTTGTCCACGGCTTCATCCACTTGTTCAAAACTATGGGTTGCCATAAGAGAAAAACGAATCAAACTGGAGCCTTTAGGTACTGCCGGTGATATAACGGGATTGACAAAAACTCCTTGGTCAAGCAATATTCTGGTCATTTTCAAGGCTTTGAAATCATCTCTTACCAACAGCGGAATAATGGGTGTTTCCGAGGGGCCGGTATCAAAACCATTGGCCTGAAAAGCTTTTCTGGCGTAATGCGTCAGCTTCCATAAATGCTCAATGCGTTCGGGCTCCCGTTCCATGATATCAAGAGCAGCCAGAGCCGTGGCAGCCGAAGCCGGCGTCATGCTGGCGCTGAAAATAAGAGAACGGGAATTGTGTTTGATAAAATTAATTACTTCTTTGTCTGCAGCAATGTACCCGCCAAGCGAAGCCAGTGACTTGGAAAAAGTACCCATAATAAGTTCCACCTCGTCGGTAAGACCAAAATAAGCAGCGGTACCGGCTCCGTTTTTGCCCAACACCCCAAGAGAATGAGCATCATCCACCATGACAGAAGCTCTGTATTTCTTTGCCAAAGTAACAATTTCGGGTAAACGGGCAATATCGCCTTCCATCGAAAAAATACCGTCCACCACAATCAAAATTTCGTGTCCGGGCTCACAAAGCCGGAGCTTTTGCTCCAGGGCTTCCATGTTGTTGTGAGTATATTTCATGGTCTTCGAAAAAGAAAGCCTGGAGCCTTCAATAATAGAAGCATGATCCAAATCATCGAGTATCAAGTAATTATTTCGTCCTCCCAGGACAGAAACAACACCCAGATTTACCTGAAAACCAGTACTGTAACAAAGAGCAGCCTCTTTACCGGTCAATTTAGCCAGTCGCTCTTCCAGCTGAGTATGGATGTCAAGCGTACCGTTCAAAAAACGGGAACCGGCACAGCCTGCACCGTATTTTTCGGTAGCTCTGATGGCGGCTTCTTTGATTTTGGGATGACTGGTTAATCCGAGATAACTGTTTGAGCCGAACATCAAAACGCGTTTACCGTTGATGCTTACCAGTGTATCCTGATCCGACTGAATTTCGCGGAAATATGGATATATTCCTGCCGCCATCAAGTCCTGAGGCGCTGTGTAATTGATAAACTTCTCTTTTAAAATCCCCATTTTGGCACTTATTTTTTGATTGTTGTCTACACGCGAGCAGAAAAACAAAAAACCGCTCAAAAATAGAGAAGAATTTTCAAATTAGATGCAAGAAGCAACATCAACTAAGTACAAAAAAAATAATCATAGATCTATCTATTTAATATATAACCGATTACACCAGGGAGTAGCTAAAATAAAAAAATACTGACCAACATTTACCAAACTTCTGTATAAAAAATCACCGGTTATTTTGGAAATAATTACACTATCTTTGCAGTTATAAACAAAGAGAAATCTCAAAATACCATAAATACACAGCTATGAAAACTAAAATCCTTTTTCTTGCATTCGTTGCTTTAATTTGTTTCCAGTCGATTCATGCTCAGGTTAATATATCCCTGGAGTTAGATCAGGAAACCACCCCCATGAGTCAGGATTTAGTAGGGGTCTTTTTCGAAGATATTAATTACGCTGCGGATGGAGGTTTGTATGCCGAATTGGTGCAAAACCGTTCCTTTGAATATTATGTCGTGGATGGCTATACCAGTATGGGGCCTTTGACGGCCTGGTCAGGAGTTCAGGAAGGAGGAGCCTCGGTAGCCTTAAGTGTCGTAGGCAATCAGCCACTGAACCAGCACAATACCAAATGTCTTAAATTGCTGATTAACAATCAGGGAACGGCCGCCGGAGTCAAAAACACAGGTTTTGACGGAATCGCACTTGAAGAAAATGAATACTACGATTTCTCCATTTACCTGAAACGCGATACGGACTACGACCAGGCAGTAGTGGTTCAATTAAAAAGTTCCGGTGGCTATATTTTTGCCAGCGATACCATTGCCGGCACCAGTGCAGAATGGCAGCAATATAAACTGAAACTTCAAAGCAAAACCAGTTTTGAGGATGCGGCACTGTATATTCTGCCGCAAGGCAGTGGAAACGTCTACATGGATATGGTTTCACTCTTTCCCGAGAAAACTTTTAAGAACCGTAAGAACGGATTGCGGGTCGATCTGGCACAAGCCATCGCCGATCTGGAACCACAATTTCTCCGCTTTCCCGGAGGCTGCATCTCGCACGGCAGGGGTCTGGACAACGCCTACCGCTGGAAACATACCGTAGGCGATGTAGCTGAACGTAAGCCGAACTGGAATCTCTGGGGTTATCACCAAACTTACGGTTTAGGTTTTTACGAATATTTTCTCTTTTGCGAAGACCTGGGAGCAAAGCCCCTGCCTGTCATACCGGTAGGAATTTCCTGCCAGTTCAGAAACAGAGAAATAGCAGCTCTGGAAGACATGGGACCCTGGATACAGGATGCCATGGATTTGGTTGAATTTGCCAACGGAGATATCTCCACCACCTGGGGAGCCCTGCGGGCTGAGATGGGACATCCTGAGCCTTTCCATATGGAATACCTTTGTTTGGGTAACGAGGAGGACGATATCCCCGAATTCAGAGAACGCTTCCTGATGTTTAAAGACAGCCTGCGCAAATATTGCCCGGAAATCAAAATTATCGGTACTTCGGGCACCGACGACACCGGCAGCCACTACACTACGCTATGGGAATTCAGTCGCGAGAATCAGCTGGATGCTGTAGACGAACATTACTACAATTCCCCGGACTGGTTTTTGAACAACAACCATCGTTACGACAACTTTGATCGTCAGGGTCCCAGGGTTTTCATAGGCGAATACGCTTCTCAGGACGACAGATTGTACAATGCCATTGCCGAGGCCGCTTATTTAACCGGCGTGGAACGCAATGCCGACATTGTTGAACTCACTTGTTATGCTCCTCTTTTTTGCAACGACAAACACCAGCAATGGCATCCCGATTTGATCCGCTTTGACAACACAGAGGTCGTCAAAACTGCCAGTTATTATGTTCAGCAAATGTACAGCACCAATCCGGGCGACGAGTATTTAAATTCCCTGATAAGCTACGATCCCTCTTTTCAACTCAGTGGTACAGATTTTAGGGGTAAAGTTGGTGTAGGCACCTGGAATACCCAGGCCAGTTACGATGATTTAAGTATCAGCAGCGGCGAAAACCTTCTTTATTCTGAGGATTTTTCGGCCGGCAGCAGCAACTGGCAAGTGCTCTCGGGCAGTTTCAACGCAACCGGAGGCCTCTACAATCAGACAGGCAGTTCAGAACCGGCTGTCAGTATATTCAACCAAAGCGTCGATACCGATGAGTACGTCTTCCGTATCAAAGCTCAAAAAACCGGAGGAAACGAAGGCTTTCTGATTCCGTTTGCTTATCAGGACCAAAACAATTATTACTGGCTCAATATTGGCGGCTGGGGCAACACACAACATGCCATCGAAAAAGTAAGCAACGGCGTCAAGAGCGTCCTGTTAACCGCAGCCGGAAGAATCAACCCGAACCAATGGTACGAAATTCGTCTGGTAGCCAAGGGCGAAACCATTGAATGTTATCTGGACGATACCAGGCTTTTCATTGTTCCTGCAGTCACCGGGCCGGTTACCGCTTCCATCAGCCGCGACAACGAGAGCAATGAACTGATTTTCAAAATTGTGAATTCGGGCGATCAGGCCGTCACAGCTAATATCAACATCACCGGAGCTCCAATTGACCAACAGGTCGATTGTCAGTTACTGACCGGTACAGCAACGCAACGCAACAGCCTGGCTGAACCTGAACTGATTAAGCCGAGCACCTACAGCCTGTCAGTCAGCAATCAATTTCAATGTCAGCTGCCGGCTTATTCCATGCAGGTATTCAGGGTAATAGAGAACGGATCAGCTCTGGACAAACTGCAACAGGATAAAAGCTCGCTGCTGAAAATAATTCCGAATCCTGTTGAAAGCAACAAAGCCGACATCGTTTTCGAGCAACCCGACCGGCAAGCTTATAGCCTGAAATTGTTCGACAGTAATGGCAAATTACTCTGGCATAAAGATAAAATACACTCCAGGATAACTACCATAGAAACCAGCCAATTACCGGCATCCGTCTATCTGGTGCAAATCGTACACAACAACACAAAGTACACAGCCCCCATGATTCAAAACTAGCCTGAGGTATATCAGCTTTCGCCAGCTGCCCATGGGCGACAAGTCCCGGCAAGCATAAACGCTTGTCCGGGTATGCTGCAACTTCCGCCAGTTGCTTACGACAAGGCAGTGGTAAGGATCCGCTTATGCACCTGAGAAACGGAATGTCCATTATTATTTTAGTGTCAGAGGACACAAAGCAAACACTATAAGACCGTCAACAACATAGTTTTGCCTTTGGGTATCAGAACGTCGTATTCATAGATTGGCTTCAGCTCCGGAAGCTCGACGGACTCTTGATTGTTCATCAGCGGAGCCTTGATCCCGGGAAGCTGATAAAAAGGATTGGCATTGAGACCTTCGGCCTCTTTCAGCCCTTTGGCTGTGAGTGGTACATAGGAACGAATACGACAATTCCCTCCTAAGGTAGATTTAATCAAAATTTTGTCGGCCCGGCCTTCTTTCCAGGACAGATCCACCCGGAATCCTCCCCTGGCCCTCAGTCCTTTTACACTGCCTTCTCTCC
>JAAZGQ010000047.1 GCA_012511135.1 Bacteroidales bacterium
CTGCCCCTTTCGGTCTGGATCTTGGGCAGATGAGCCATGGCAAATTCCAGATCGGAAAAGATCAATTCATAAAACTCTGCCACGCTCGAACGGGGAATATCGGTAATCGCAGTGGTGGTTTCAACTTTGGGTAAATAAACCCCGCCAAATTGTTCAACAATAAAGAAATTGAAGAAAGCACGCAAAAAATGAGCTTCGGCTACTTTCGTGTCACGTTCTGTTGCGTCGGTATATCCGGCCTTGGGAGCAAAACGTATAGCCGCGTTGCAGTAATTGATGCTTTCGTAGCTGCTTTGCCAGCCTTCGTTCAAATGGGCTGTACCTCCGTTAAGTCCCATATAATAAAAGACTTCTTTCATCCAGCCTTCACCCTGAGGACAGGTCCAAAGGTCGGTTCCACATTCAGCCATAAAGACTACGTAGTCCTCTCCGCCCCCGGTCCAGGATCTGGTCAAGGGATAATAACAAGCATTGATCAATTGCTCGTAACCGGTCGGTGTCGAAAAATACTCATCGGTGGTGGGACCTCCAGAAGGATTGTATTCTTCCAGCGTACATGCATTAAAAAGCAGTATGCCCAAAAGTACTGTCGTAAGAATCTGTAATTTATTATTTGTTTTCATATGTATCTGTTTTTCTTTGCGTTAGAAGGATATGTTTACACCAAATACCACTTGTTTTGCCATGGGGAATTCGTCGGCACCACCCAATTCAGGATCGTAATTCTTCAGGTATTTACTTTTGGTAAAAATCATCGGGTTTGATGCAGTAGCGTAAATTCTGGCTTTGTTCAGGTTTAATTTCTTTAGAAGATTGTCAGGCAAGGAATAACCCAGCGTAACATTGCGCACTTTGCAATAGGAACCGTCGATGTAGAACAAACTGTTGGTTCCCAGCGGAAGATTGGCAAAACGTCCGTAAGAAGCATTCGGGCGGGGGAAGCGGCCTTCGGGGTTTTCGGGTGTCCAGTAATCGATAATGGCCGGGCCGTTGCCTTCGCCACTGGGATTGTACCAACCCAAAATACCGTAACTCATCATTTGTCCGATGCGGGCATCCAACAGCACGGTGAGGTCTATGCCTTTGTAGGTAAAGGTATTGGATAAACCGAAGATGAGCTTGGGTGTGGGAGAACCTATCACCTGACGGTCGGCAGTGGTATAGCTGCTGTCCACCAACACTTCTTCAATTTTTACGTCACCGGGCACTCTGCTGTACAAAGCGGCTTCGGCTGCTTCGGCTTCTTGCCAGATGCCCAGGTATTTGTAATCGTAGAACGATTGAATGGGATAGCCTTCTACCAAATAGGTGCTGCAGTTGGTTACGGGATCTTCACTGACAAATTTGGTGATTTTCTCGCGGTTGGCCGCCAAAGATAAGGTGGTAGACCAGCTGAAGGTGTTGTTTCTGATATTGATGGTATTCACCTCAAATTCTATACCTCTGTTTTGGGTTTCGCAAACATTTTCCCAAATGGAATAATTGCCGGCTTTGTAACCACCGGTTGAGGCGGGAAGATTTCTCTGGAACAAAATGTCTTTGGTGTCTGTGTTGTAAAGTTCCATGGTGATATTCACACGGTTCTTAAACATATTCAAGTCAACACCCAGGTTCCAGTTGTAGGATTTTTCCCAATCCAGCTC
>JAAZGQ010000414.1 GCA_012511135.1 Bacteroidales bacterium
AGCCTGATAGCTGCTTTCGAGCAACTCAGTTCGCATCTTATAATGATTATCTACGGGTATGTGAATAATGCCTGCTTCGCCCAGGCCCATAATCCGAATGGCTTTGTCTATGCAATATTGTGCTTCTTCGGATACCATCAGGGCATATTGTTTGCCGTTTCCCTTGCTCCAAACATCTTTACTGGCTTTGATGTTGCGTATGGCCATCAGGGCAGTCAGATTAGCCAGCGAAGCACCCGAAGTCATAAATCCGTCAGCCTTGTCGGGATCAAAGCCCATTTCCTGAGCCAGTCTTTTGCTGACTATGCGTTCCAAAACTACTGCAGGGGCTCCGATTTCGTAAACCACAGTGCCGTTGTTGAGCAGTTCGGTCAATAAACCTGCCAAAGCGGTTTCGGGAGCGGGAATCGCCACCTGATGCCCCATGTTTTTGGGATTGTGCATGTGCAGAGAGCGATCGATGATATTTTTAAAGAAATTTTCCAATTCCTTGTCGCCCTCTATAAAATCCTCTTGCCAGTATTTAAGTTGATCTTCCGGATCATGCCATTGATTCACAGGTTCTGAGCCTTGCAGGGCTTTATCCAGATAGTCTCCCAGCATATCTACCAGCTGATGACCTTGTTTTCGAAAGTTCTCAGGGCTAAAAGCCTTAGAAATAAGCGATTGATTCATAAAATGCTTGTTTGCATGAATTAGCTTGCAAAGATAGTTTATAAATCAAAAAATATCCTGTATTTTTGCTTTTTAAAACAACAACTAAATAGAAGATATGGAGTATAAAGTACTCTTGGGAAAATATAGCGAAATACAGTTGGCTACCTTTTCGCCGGCCACGAACAATGGGACGAATGAGTATCATGCCCTGATAAAATTAAAAGAAGTAAGTCACATGAATGCCACTGAACAAGTGTCATTGCTCAAAAAGGCATTCGAAAAACTACAAGAGGAAATTTTTCCCGCCAGTCTGGTCTGGAAAAGGTATTTCCTGAGTGATCCCTGTAATCAGTATGAGCTTTTTGAGAGCCCTGGTCAGCTTATGTCTCTGGTTGGCCAGGCCCCATTGGACGGCAGTAAAATAGCTATGTGGTGTTATTTTATACAGGAAGGTCAACTTGCAGCGGACGACCATCTGGTTACATTGTCCAGGCCTGACTATAAACATTATTACTATTACGGACTTAAGGATTTGTCCGAGGGACCCTATGCACAAACCATTAAGCTGTTCAACAATTTAAAAGAAAGCATGGCTTTGAATAGCTTGAATATGGCGGAGCATCTCATACGGACCTGGGTGTATGTTCAGGCTGTCGACATTAATTACGAGGGTATGGTAAAAGCCCGTCGGGAAGTCTTTGAACAGGAAGGTTTGTCCGAAAACACTCATTATGTTTCCAGCACCGGTATCGAGGGTCGACATTATTTGCCTTCGAGCCTGGTATTTATGGATGCTTACGTGCTGGAGGGGCTTAAAGAAGAGCAGCTCAGGTTTTTATATGCTCCTGAGCATTTAAGTCCTACTCAGGTATATGGTGTCACTTTCGAAAGGGGCACGACCATAGAATACGGCGACAGAAGGCATGTCTTTATTTCCGGAACGGCCAGTATTGATAATAGGGGCAGAACTCTATATTCCATGGATATTCAGGCTCAGACCGAACGTATGTTTGAAAATGTGGAGGCTCTGCTGTCGGAAGCCGGTGCCGGATTTGGAGACTTGGCTCATGTTATTGTATATTTGCGTGACATGGCCGATTATGGTGTAGTAAAAAGTCTGGTGAACACTAAATTACCCGAGGTTCCTCAAGTTTTTGTGCTGGCACCGGTTTGTCGTACTCAGTGGTTGGTCGAAATGGAATGCATGGCTATTTTGCCAGTGTCAGACAACGATTTTGCTCCTTTTTAAACAAAGAGTATGCAGAACAAAAGCAACAAATCAGGCAAAAAGACAATCCGACAAGAACTGCCGGATAAGACTTATACCTGGATTAACCTTACAGGCAGTTTGTTGTTTGCAGTTTACGGTTTTTGGTTTTTAGCAGTACATAAGGCTGACCTGATGTTTCGTATGCAGGAGTTGTCCCTGTTTTTGTTCGACAAGCATTATTTTAATGAATACCTCCAAAGCCCGGGTGCTCTGCTGGAGTATGCCGGAAAGTTTCTGACTCAATTTTTTTATTATCCCTGGCTGGGAGCATTAATACTTATCCTTTTGCTTTTAGTTTGGCAATGGATGTTAATTCGAGCTTTTAACTTGCCAAAACAGCTCCGCTTGCTGAGTTTACTTCCTCCGGCGATGGCTTTGCTGTATATTGGTATGCAGGAATACAGCATTTTTGTAGCTAAGTATTCCGTCTTGTCACAGCTGGTGGGGATGATTCTGGCAGTGTTTCCTCTTTTTGTTACCACTTATCTTGCTAAAACAAAGACAAAAATCATGTTTCTGATTTTGTTCACTCTCCTGGTTTATCCTTTTTTGGGTTATTACGCCCTGCTCGGTGCTCTGCTTCTGTGGATCAGGCTTTTTTGGGCAAGAGAGAGTAATACTCCCCGAAAAGGGCTGATAAGGCAAGCTTTGTTGCTGGTTTTTCTGTTCTCCATTCCAGTCTTGTTTTGGCTATTGTCCGGACAAAACATCAACCCAAAATATCTTTTTGCTTATGGCTTGCCGGTATACGATTATCCCAATACGCCTGTCATGTGGACGGCACTGCTAGCCTGCTTTTTGATTTTGGTCGGATTGGCGTCTATACCCTTAGCCAAAATCGGTTCAGGAAAGCGATATTTATGGCTCAACCTGCTTTGTTTGCCTTTGGCTCTTGCTGCGATACAGGCAGGCTCTTATAAAGATCAGAATTTTGCCACTCAACTGTCAATGGAAAGGGCTATATCAGACAACGACTGGGACAAAGTGCTGGAATTGGCTCGCAAGCCCAATGACAGCCCCAATCGTTTGATGGTGATATACAGAAATATAGCGCTGTATAACAAAAACCAGCTTTGTAGCAGGATGTTTAGTTTTCCCAACACAGATGAACCTTTCCATACCAAAAACGGCCTGGTCAGCAACACCATTATCGGTGCACCCATCAATTGTTTTTATTACGGTCTGCTGAATTATTCCTATCGCTGGAATATGGAGAATATGGTCTTGTTTGGTCCCCGTCTGGAGAATCTCAGGTTTATGATGATGTCTGCTTTGCTTAACCAGGAGATGAATTTGGCGCGTAAGTACATACGCATTTTGCAAAAAACCTTGTTTTACAAAAACTGGGCCTCGGAGCATTTGGTTTATCTGGATGATCCGGCTCTGCTGCTGGAAAACGAGCATTATAAAACACTGTTGGCTCTGACTAAATACGAAAATGCCCTGGGTGAAGATCAGCGGGTGATAGAACTTACTATTCTGAGGCATTTTGCCAATTTGCAGTCCGGTACGGACGAAATGCTCGAATGGTCGATGTCGTCCATATTGACTACTAAGACGGTGCATAAATTCTGGCC
>JAAZGQ010000415.1 GCA_012511135.1 Bacteroidales bacterium
CAGGAAGGATTGCAGCATAATCTTTCGGGCGACTTTATCGCCCAGGACATCAGGGAATGTATGTACTACCTGGGCCTGATCACCGGTCAGATCAGCAATGACGAGGTGCTGGGACAAATTTTCAGCCGTTTTTGCATCGGAAAGTAACCTGCTGCTTCGAGCGTATTAAGGCTGTCAGCTAAATCAACAAATACCTGGGCAGCCTGGAAGCAGAGCATAAAATCAAAACCGTACATCTGGAACGCGGGGTCTTTTACGAACCGGCTCAGAAATAGCTTTGTGTTATTTAAACTCTGATGCTTTACTGATTATATGAATACTTAGCGGAAATTCTGCTCCGTCGGGCATTTGTGCATTGGGGGCAAGAGTCACTTTGCATTCTGCATCAAAGTGGGATTCTGAGGCTTCAACCCAGCCGGTTTTTTTATCAAGTTGAAATTCTCCTCCCGAATTGCCCTTCATTTGAACGCGCAGTGTTATTTCTTGTTCGCTTTTTATAGGCACTTTGAAATCCAGATCAAAATCGTCGGTGTTCATTTCAATGATGTTTTTACCGCGTTTGCTCGATTTCCAGGTATAGGTATTGACCATTTTGTTTTCGGAATTTGGCATTTTGGAACTGACAGTCCAGCTGTCGCCTACGTTTACCTCTTTGTCAGGATAAACGGATGGCATCAAACCACCGGAATTAGAATTCATCGATTCCTCCAGGAGTTTGGTCAAAGTGGTATCACCCGACAGATTCAGATCGAGATTTAATCCGCTCAAATCGGGTATGTCAAGGATCTTACCCGTTTTGGACATGGTGTAAACAATCGGTTTGTTTACTACAAGTTTCAATATGGCATTGAATGGATTATTTTCGGACGCGGCCGTGTCTAAACTGAGATTGAACTGATCGCCGCTTATATTAGCCCTGACGTTTTTGAGACTCATTTGCATTTCGTAGTCATCGCTGTCAGCAGACTTCACCAAATACTCCACAACGATGTCGAAATTGCCGTGGATGAGCATGTCGTTTCCCTCTATCCTCAATTGAATGTCCATTTGATTGTTAAGCTCTTGTTGATAGACCTGGCCGGCCTTGAGATTGAGGCTCAGCTCCTTTGCCTGGCATGTGAGAATTACAACACTGAAGGCCAGTACTGAAAGTAGTTTTTTCATAGTAAAAGTATTAAGGTATTAAAATAAGGTCATATCGGCAATTGGTCACTGTCAAATAAAGGAGTGGAAAGATAACGCTCTCCTCCGTCGGGTAATAGAACAACGATGCGCTTGCCCCTGTTCTTGCTGAGTAGTGCCAGACTGGTGGCAGCAAAGGCTGCAGCTCCAGAGGAAATACCGACCAGTAAACCTTCGGTACAGGCCAGTTCCCGGCTGGTTTTGACCGCATCATTATAACTGACCTGCATTACCTGGTCAACAAATTTAGCCTGATAATTTTTGGGCACAAAGCCGGCTCCTATTCCCTGAATTTTGTGTGGACCCGGATTACCGCCAGATAACACGGGCGAATCCTTAGGTTCAACAGCGATAATCTGAATGGAGGGATTACGGGATTTCAGGCCTTTGCCTACTCCGCTAATGGTTCCTCCTGTACCGACGCCACCAACAAAAATATCAATCTGGCCCATGGTGTCTCTCCAGATCTCGCGTGCCGTGCTTCTGGCATGCACGGCCGGATTGGCAGCGTTGCTGAATTGATCCAATGTGATGGCTCCGGCTATGCTTGTTCTGATTTCTTCGGCTTTGGCTATGGCAGCTTTCATGCCGCCGGAACCGGGAGTTAAAACAATTTCGGCCCCCAGGGCTTTCAGGGTAGCCCTGCGTTCCAGACTCATAGTATCGGGCATAGTAAGAATGAGACGAAAACCTTTCACAGCCGAAACCATAGCCAGGCCTATTCCGGTATTGCCACTAGTGGGCTCCACTATGGTTCCTCCCCGACTAAGCTTTCCTTTGAATTCAGCCTGTTTAATCATAGCAAGGGCAATGCGGTCCTTTACGCTGCCTGCCGGATTGAAGTATTCCAATTTGGCCAGTAATTGCGCATGGAGAACCTTGTACTGAGCATAACGACTTAATTCAAGCAAGGGTGTATTCCCTATCAGATCAGTTAATTGTTTGGCTATTTGAGTCATGGACGTTTATTCTTTCCTAACAAATCAGCCACAAATATACACAATAACTGTGCTTTTTCTATAAATACGTGGTTTTTTTGTTGATTCCGGTTCAAATCACTATATTTGCATATTTATTCAGTGTTTATAAGTTTATGGCTTTTATCCGTCAATATTGGTATCATTTACTGGCCGTTATTACGGTAATCATTTGGGGTACTACTTTTGTTTCTACCAAAGTTCTCATCAATGAAGGCCTGGGCGCAGTAGACATTTTTATTTACCGCTTCGTGCTGGCTTACGTTTCCATCTGGCTGTTTTCGCCACGCAAACTCTGGGCGGGAAATATCCGGGATGAATTGATTCTTTTGGCGGCCGGTGTCTTTGGAGGTTCTTTGTACTTTCTGACAGAAAATCTCGCCATCGGCTATTCTACTCCTACCAATGTTTCATTGATTGTTTGCACTACGCCTATTTTTACTACTATTGTTCTTGGCTTCTTTTACAAGGATGAACGTATGAAAAAGAAGCAGTTCTGGGGTAGTCTTATTGCCTTCGTAGGTATGACGCTGGTCATTCTCAACGGACAATTTGTTTTGAAACTATCTCCCAAAGGCGATTTACTGGCTTTGACGGCAGCACTTTCCTGGGCCTTTTATTCTCTTATTATTAAACAACTCGGCAGTCAGCACACTACTGTTTTTATTACCCGGAAAATCTTTTTCTACGGTACACTCACTATCTTACCACTCTTGCTGAAGGAGCCACTCAATATGGATACAACTATTCTTTTCAAGCCGATTGTGTGGATCAATATATTATTTCTGGGTATTGCCGCTTCGCTCTTTTGTTATATTCTCTGGAATGTCACTATCAACAAACTGGGCATAATCCGCAGCACCAATTACATTTATCTTATTCCTCTGGTCACAATGATAACCTCGGCCATCAGCATCAACGAAAAAATTACCATCTATGCCGGGCTTGGGGCTTTGTTGATTTTACTGGGATTGTATCTGGTAGAAAAAACCCGTTCAAATACCTGAGTTAAAATAAATCACTATCTTTATGTCCTTTAGCAAATATATTCAGCATTGTTATACCAACTATTGACGCAGCCTATAATTACATAGACAAAATCTGTTGGTGCAAATGAGCAGCCTTAGTACTTTTGTATCAAAGAAAAATTAGTAACCACAAAAAAATAAGAAACTATGGAAAATGAAGTAACGTACACCATGCCAAGAATCGGAGACAAAGCTCCGTCTTTTAAAGCCAAAACCACTCAGGGCGACATCAACTTCCCCGAAGATTTCAAAGGAAAATGGCTGATATTATTTAGCCACCCGGCCGACTTTACCCCTGTTTGCACCTCTGAATTTATGACTTTTGGCATTATGCCCCCTGAATTCGAGGCACACAACTGCCAGCTGGTAGGTTTGTCTATTGACGGCTTATACAGCCACATTGCCTGGTTGCGCACCATCAAGGAAAAGATCGAATACAAAGGCATGAAGAATGTCGAGGTTAAATTCCCGCTGATCGAAGACATCACCATGAACGTAGCCAAAACCTACGGAATGTTGCAGCCAGGAGAAAGCACCACGCATGCCGTAAGAGCCGTTTTCTTCATCGACCCCAAAGGTATAGTTCGCACCATATTGTATTACCCGCTCTCTTTAGGTCGTAACTTCGACGAAATCAAGCGGGTCTTGATCGGACTGCAAACAGCAGACAATTTCAACGTTGCACTGCCTGCCGACTGGCGTCCGGGTGACGATGTCATTGTGCCCACCGCCGGATCCTGCGGAGTAGCCAAAGACAGAATGGACAATGCCGCCGGCGATATGACCTGCTACGACTGGTTCTTCTGTACCAAAAAATTACCCAAAGAAGAAGTAGAAAAGAAACTGGGAAAAAAGTAAATTCTTTAAGTAAATAATAGGTTTAGTCTTAAAAGTTCGGGAGGGTGCCCGAAAAATCGGTCACCCTCCATATAAAAACCAACAATATGAAAAAAATTATTCTTGTTTTGGCCGCCCTTTTGCCTTTGCTATCGTGCAATGCACAGACCAGCAAGAGTTCATCAACCAATAACGAAAA
>JAAZGQ010000416.1 GCA_012511135.1 Bacteroidales bacterium
AGCTTACATTATTCAAGAGGGAATTACGATATTTCAAATAATTACTACGAAAAGGCAGCCTCCATTTTTAAAGCTATTGGAAATACGGATCGCTATATTTCAGCCAAAATGAATCAGGTATGGTATCTTCTCTCAATTGAAGAACAAGACGCAGCACTGGATTTGCTGAACGAACTGGATTATCCTCAAGACATCTCCGATAAGGCACTTTCTTATATTTATAATGCCTATTGTGGTTACTACACGGCAAAAAAGGATTATACCAAAGCTATTGAATACGCAAAACTGGACTTCAAACTAAATAATGTTTCGAAAACTCCCGAAGATAGTGCTGCACATTATTTTTCACTTATCAAAAATTACGGCATTGCCAGCATTGCAGACAGCACAATTCACTTCGCCAGGCAATTGGAACTCTTGCTCAGAGAAAACAATCCAAACAATCATTATTATTATATAGAAATTTCAAATGCTTATCAACAGGCAGGTTTACCCGATTATAGCTACGACTATTTATATAAAGCATATATCAGCCTGCGCAACAATATTTACGATAACAGCCAACAACGTATACTTGAATTAGAAAAAAAATACGATCTCTCACGTAAGGATTATGAATTGATGAAAGCCACGCACGATAAGAATTTACTCCTCGCCTCTGTGGCAATTTCTTTACTTATTATTATCATTATGTCCGTAGCCAGCTTTCAATACAAACAGCTACAAAAACAAAAAGCTTTGTTGATTCAGGAAGAAAAAGAACATTTTGCCACTATAAATGTGTTGCAGAAAAAAGCTCTAAACTTGTATCCAAAGTTTGTCGAGATTTGCAGTGTCGTACTCCAAAAACACTTTAAGATGGAGCTGCAGGAGGATATGAATAAGGCTATTGATTATTTGAAATCTATGCTCATAGGTGAATTGTCTTCGATGTTTCCTGTAAAAAATGAAAAGACAGATTACGAACACTTGAGCAATAAGGAACAATTGATCTATTTACTCTCCGAATACGGTTTTTCCAACGAAGAAATTGCCAATATTTTACTCATAACAGAGGCAAATGTTCGTTCAACCAAGTCGAAAATCAAGAAAAAGAGCGAAACTTTTTAGTATTAACTCTCTGACTCACAAGGGCAACTTGCGAAACTTTTCAAGCAAGCCGAACAATTACGAAAAATTCGTTATATTTTTGACGCATCGTTTTCTTGTTTTAATTTCTTGAATTATTCATTTTTAAATTTATTGCTTTATGAACAAACTTGTATTGACTTTGATGTTTTTGGGTATTGCATTTATCACTTTTGCACAGACTTCAGAGAATGATGAGCTACGCCTCATAAAAAAATCTGACCCTAAGTGTTATTCCGTTCCGGAATCTAAGCCTGAAGTTGAAGAATCTGTGACAGCTTCTTATAACACCAACAACCTATATATCAGCATTGCTGATTTTACCGGAGCCGTAACAGTGGAATTGCTTGACGCCAATAATGTGGTTGTAATAAACGACACTCGCAAAATCAACAAACAAGCTGTTCTGACTTATTCTATCGGCAAACTCAGACCTGGCGTTTACACCTTGGTCGTCAAAGCCTCGGGCGAATATTTTGGAGCGTTTTACAAAAAGTCGCTCGAGAATGTTGTCGTTTCAAGGGAATCTTTGGTTCTGAGCACTTTGTCCTATCAATAAGGGCAAACTTCTGAAAGCGTTCAGATGTTTAAACAATGGATGATTCAAGCAACAAAGTTTCCTGCGTTAACATTTCTATCTAAATGTGGATTTACGGTGTTGACGCGGGAAGCTTCTGTTGCAAAATCACTAGTTCTGTAAATTTAATTTCGATTAAATGGCAAAAAAAGAGGGTGACTCACAGAGTCGCCCTCTTTTTTGTTAAAGCCATCAATTATTAAAAACCATAACCATTGTTTTGATAAATGGAATCGTTGTTGAGTGAAGGCAGGAAAGTACTGGTATCGAAAGGACGCAGTACATAGTTTACATTGAAATACGCGGCCAGCGCGGGATTGGTTTCGCTCAGATAAGTAGCATCATCCAACATCCCTGTACGGGCCAGGTCGTAATAACGAACCCATTCACCGCACAATTCACGTCCACGCTCATCCAAAACAGTTCTTACAGTAACAGTCCCTGTCAAATTCTGAGCGCCGGCTCGACTACGAACCTTGTTCAGGTAGCCAAGAGCATCGCTTCCTCCGTTAACTTCCAGATCGGCCTCAGCAGCAATCAGATACATTTCGGACATACGCAATATATGCATGGCCGAAGTGTTGCCGAAACGCAATTTTGAGACATTTTGCGGATAGAATTTTGTGGTATTGTGCTTGGTCAAAGAAGGATAAAAGTAAGAGAAGAAATTTTCCACACTACCATCAGCTTTATAATCAGGTGTTGTATTAAAGTAGCTGTGGTTCATAAGGATACTCTTATCTGTATCGTCGTAAACATCGGCATAATCCACAATCAAGTGTTTGCTGGTATATTTTGCAGCCCTCTTGCTGACATAATCGGTGTCCTGAGGCAGAATAAATTCGATGGCATCCTCGCCAACGGCAATTGCTTGTCCAACAACTACTGTAGTGTCTTTGTCAAATTTATTGGCAAAATCTTTGGTCCAGACAAAATCTTTGTTGGCTTTCCATTCATTCTGAAAGATTTTTTCGAAACGAGGATCAAGTGTGCCATCTCCATTTACAAACAAACTCAACAAATGCTGAGTAGGCATAAAGGAACCGTTAGCCGATCCTTCCCAGGTAACGTAACTGTCTGCATTGTTTTCTCTGGCAGGGAACTGTGTCAACTGGCAACGGAACAAGGCATGGTTCTGACTCAATACATGGGCCCCGTTGCTGCTGCCATTGTAGCTGGGATCTGCAAAATAAGCATGTTTCCACAAGGCTTCCTTGTTGGTGTAATTTTCGGCTTCCGAAAAAACATCATCAAAATTGGAATACATAAAGGTCATGTAATTGGCACCTCCGTCGTCTTCCCAGTCATCAATAAGCAATTTGGCATAGGTCAGGGCATTTTCATAATAATCAGTTTTGTCATCAACCCACCTGGTTGCTTGCAGGTAGGCTCGGGCCAAAAAGCCTATGGCCGACTTTTTGGTTGGCCGGGTAATTGCAGTATAATCACCTTTTGGGAGCCATTCCATCGCATATAACAAATCGGGAATTATGATTTCATCGTATATTTCTTTCGGTGTGCTTTTGACCGGGGTATACACGCTTTGATCAATATCCGTATTTTTCTCGGTAACAATGGTAGCTCAACCAAATTGCTCAGCCGCATGATAATAATACACAGCACGCATAAAACGGGCTTCTGCCGCTTTTGCATTTCGTTCTGCTTCGGTATTATAAGGCGGAATATGCACAAATTGCAACACTTTGTTACAAGATCCGATTCCGTCGTACAGAGAATACCAGAAATTCAACATATATGTTGTATTGGGAGAACCTCCGGCATAGAACCAAAAATACTGAGGATTGTTATTATCCATGTTGCGTGGTGTTGACCACAAGTCTGTTTGCGCTTCGGTAATGGCCATAAAGTTTACTTTGTTGGCATTACCGTAAAAACTTCTTTCCAGTCCAAAATAGATATTGTTGACCAAGGTTTGAAATCCTGTGGTCGTTTGAGACAAATTTTCGAAAGTAAAACCACCGGGATCGTCTTCGTCTAGTGAACAAGAGTTGAAAGTGGTACAGAGGCTTATTGCCACGGCAATAAAAGCAATGTTTCTAACTATATTTTTCATAACTGTAATCTCCTTTCAATGATTAAAATGTAAGATTAAGACCAAACACAAATTGTTTGTACAAAGGATAGCGCGAAGAAGCAGATTCAGGATCCACTCCTTTGAGCTGTTTGCTCTTGGTCCATACAGCCGGATTGTAAGCTGTTGCATAAACACGCAATCTGTTGATCAGGGCCTTTTTGGTGAGGCTCGAAGGTAAGGTATAACCTAAGGTAACATTCTTGACCTTGATAAAATCACCATCCAGAAAATGAGCAGCCGAGGCTGCCGGATTGTAATTCAGACCCGGTGCAAAATAATAAGCATCGGTATTGTCCGGAGTCCAGTAATCCACTCCCGAGGGCTGGTTGCCTGTTACAGAAGCCGAACCGCTGTAATAGCTGTACTCAGTCAGATGCCCGAAACGTCCCATTAAATATACGCTCAAATCGATGTTTTTGTAGTTAAAAGCATTGTTCAGGCCAGCAGTGATTCTGGGAATATACGAACCAATAACCTGCATATCGTTGGAGTTGTATATGTGAACGCCACCGTCTCCGTCCTGTTCAACCGTTTCGATTTTAACAGCACCCGGTTCGCATCCATAGGTCTGGGCTTCTGTGGCTTCGTCTTGCTGCCAAATGCCCAGGTATTTGTAGGCATACACCGAATAAATAGATTCTCCTTCGAAGAACCAACCTAGTTCGTTGTCTTTGAAATCACCTCCAGGCAGAGAAACGATATGATCTTTTTGCCAGGCCAGGTCAAAAGAGCTAGTCCAGCCAAAATCTTTGCGAACAATGTTGCGGGAATTCAGGGTAAACTCCAAACCTGTGTTCATGGTTTCACCCAGGTTCTGCCAGGTAGCCAGGGTCCATCCCCAACCGGTGATACCGGTGGTAACAGGCATAGCGCGCATGTAAAGTAAATCCTTTGTGCGGGTGTCATACCATTCCAAAGATCCATCAAGCCTGTTGCCGAAAAGACCAAAATCCAATCCGACATTCCAGGTATAGGATTTTTCCCAGCCGATACCGGCATTACCGTAAGTTCCGGTATACTGCGTCATACCTCCCGCGTTAGGCGAATCGGGGCCGTCAACAGAAATATTCTGTGCGTATTTGAACATACCGGAGGCTGTAGAATAGGCTGTCATACCTCCGGCATTCCCTGTTTTTCCATAACTGACACGCAATTTCAGGTTATCCAGCCAGCCTTCCATATCTTCCATGAAAGCTTCGTCGCTGATGCGCCAGGCCAAAGCTACGGAAGGGAAATAATCCCATTTTCTGCCTTCCGACAACCAGGAAACACCATCGTAACGAATGGAAGCGGTAGCCAGGTATTTTCCTTTATAGGCATAATTGGCACGTCCGGCATACGACATTTGTTGGGTTTGCTTGTAGTTACTGTTGGCATAGAAACTGTTTCCTGCTGCCATCCTGTAGAACAACCAGGCATCCAGTTCCTGGCCCATAGACCCTGTATATAAATCATTTATCTGGCGATAATTCCAGGAACTTAAACCGGTCAGTGTCACCGCGTGATCTTCGTTAAACACCTTGTCGTAGGTCAGGATATTATCCCAAATATACGACCACTCGTTTTGCTGATAGATTTCAGCATATGGAGTTACATAACCCACATAATGCGGCGACTGGGTGATGCTCTGAGA
>JAAZGQ010000417.1 GCA_012511135.1 Bacteroidales bacterium
CCAGTATGCCAATATATCTTTTCATAACTTATTCCACTTTTAATTGCCGGCGAATTATTTCAATGCCATTCGGAGTATTCACTTCTACTTTTAATTCATGAATCCCCTGAGGCAAGTCCAGGATTGAACCTGAAATGATTTCGTCATTTAGTTTCCATACATTCACAGAGGCATTTTCAGGCAGATTCAATACATCCAGCAGTAATAGGTCTCCCGGAGAATAACTACCTGTTGTATATATGGCCATAAATTCCGAATTCTTGTTGGCTGTAGTAACGCTAACAGTATGTTCATCCACTATTTCCTGAGCGGAAAAGGCCCGGAACAAAACCTCGGTAGTGCTTTTGGGATCAAGGCCTTCAAGCAAAAAGGAGCTTTGTGTGAGTATGGTATCCCGAAACACTGAATCCCTGGTATCTCTCCAGGTTAGTTCCCAGGTATCTGCCGTTCCATCCAGCCAGTCCATATAAAAAATATGCTGGGCTACACTGACACTTAGACTGGAATTTATCGTCGGATTGACTGTGACCAGACAGGTGGCCGAACGACTGCCTTTGTCTGTTGTGGCAGTTATTGTAGATTGACCGGCAGCAAGTGCACTGATCTTTCCCTGTTGATCTACCCAGACTACGGAAGAATCTGAACTTGTCCAGTCTATCTTCCAGTTGCTGGCATCCAGGGGTTTGATATGACCAAACAAATAATGGCTTTCTCCGATCTTCATGGTCAATTCCGTGGGATCCAGGCTAAAGGATTCCATTTCCACAAATTCAGAACCACGATAAACATCAAAAGAAATCAACCAATTACCTTCGATTTCTGCTTCCTGATAAAGAGTAGTCCAGTTGGCTCCGTGATCAAGCGAAATTAAATTTCCTTTACCCTCAACTCTGCTGCCACCACAAATACCGGCCGGATAACCGGTGCTGGGGTAATTGCTCACTTCATAAGCCAATATAAGTTCAGCTTCAGGATTTATGAGCAGGCTGTCAGCCAATAAATCCAGACTGTAAAAACTGTTGGCAGCCAAGTCTTCTGCAGCTATGCTCTGCTGATGAATTAAATTTCCGTCAGAATAGATGTAGACTACAACATCAGGACTGCCTCCGGCTATAAAGAAAGTCATTTTCCCAATATACATTCCTGTGAATTGGCTTAAATCATCAGCAGTCCAGGAAGCACCCGCCATAAAAGCATCTCCCTCGTTACCAATAGATCCGCCGTAGCTAAAGTTCTGACACCAGGACAAACTTCCCTCTATCAATTGCTCAGTCTCTGTCATCAAGGTAAGAGATATGTCGTTACTACCCTGCATTAATTCAACAATTTGGGAATTACTGACATAAGCCTCTGACTGACATAGAAGTTCATAAAAGCCTTGATTTAAGTCTTCGTCAAAAATAAAACGCCCGTCGCTACCGCTCAGGGTGGTATAAAAAACTTCTGAAACATGCATAGCGGAACGCAAACCACTTACATTATTTGATACAGGCTCCTCCGTGAGCTTTTTAAGATAGAGTACTGCTCCTGAAACGGCCTGGCCTTGTTTGTTGAGTACCTGACCCCCAAAATAAACCTTGTCTTCCAGTTCTACTCTGAAAAGTATTTCTTCGCCCTCCATTCTGATATCGTAAAGCTCTTTGCCAAGAGGCAAACCCGACCAGGCCATAGCAGCCGGGCTGGTAGTGCGGGTAAAGGCTGTATATAAACCCGATGATCCCGGGAAAAAAGCGAAGGCGTCGCCCCTGGATTCCGAACCGCTGGCTTCTTTCATATCCATACACTGATGTAAAGGATAAACGTTAATGCTGTTTCTGTACCAACGCTCCAATGCCGTTTTACCAAGCACCATATTTTCCGATTTATCTACATGATAAATCAATAAACCTTCTCCTTTGATGGGAGCATCCCAGTTGTTTTGTTGACGATTTTCCAACAGGAAGTATTCGTTTTCGTTTTGGGTATGTATTATATAAGCTTCATTCTGATCAATGGAAGCCAGGGAATATTCGCCTTCTGTTGTTATAGTTGTGGGAGTCATCCAGCCCAAAGACCAACGTTCTTCTGATGTCAGGAAGGGAGGAGTACGGCTTTGATTGTTGTAGTTGCCTGCACTCATTAAACTTAGATAACCCAAACCTCCTGATCTGCCACCGCTTTCTGTCCCGTCTGTATCGTACATATCCATCAAACCTAGGGTGTGACCGTATTCGTGACAAGCAGTACCAATTGCAGTCATTGTTGTACCTGTTGAGCCTTTTAATTCTGAAGAACAGGCATAATACCCCAAATTTACACCGTCAAGGCTGGTACTGTCCATATTAGCCACAGACCAGGAATGAGGCCAGATACTGGCGGCAGGGCCGCCCTCGGCTTCATTGTGTCCGGCATAATACACATAAATAATATCTACGTAACCGTCGTTGTCTTCATCAAATTCAGAAAAGTCAACGCCCTCCTGATTAGCCAGCCAGGCTGCTTCTATGACCATTCGTCTTGGATCGTTGTCGTTGCCGGCATCGTTGTTGGCCCCATAATAACTCATGGGTTTTGACAAGTTATAGGGCCCCATCACGACGAATTCGGGATCGAAAACTCCGTTTGAATTGTCTCGATAATAATCTCTGACTGAACCGGTAGCTCCGTTATCACTATATCCCAATTCGTTCTTTAGACGATAAAAGTCATTGTTGGCTGTAGGGGATACAAAGGCTTTGTCCTCAAAAGCCACCAATAATACCAGGGTCTTGAGCCGACCCTCATAGGCTTGCCTGGCATTGGCCCGCGTCAGATTGCTACTTGCTTCGAAGCGGCTGCTTCTGGCTTGGGCGGCCTGCATAAAGTTGATTTCAGGCACCCGGGCTGAACGGGTTGCCACCTGACTGCCGGCACGGTGCATACCAATATTTAGTTTGCCTTGATTATCGTAATCAGCGTAATAATAAAATCCGTCTGATTTTTGAGCAATGATATAGCCTTGTGAATCGGTGGTATAGTTAAAAAACTCATCTCCGTGGCGTTGTATTTCCAATTGTGAGCCGTCCGGTAAATGAAGCTCTATCGGAAAGGGATAGGCCATTACTGCCCATAATGCCTGCCAGTGAAGCAAGCAAAAGAGGAATAATAAAAAATATTTCTTGTACATTTTCAATTTGATGATGTACAAAAATACATATTTATTTTTAATCTGATGAGCTCCGCGATGCGAATGTATTGTCTTGTTCAGCGAGGATTTTGATGCGTGGCATTTATGTTGGGGTTATTATCTGTTTCGTACTGAGGCAGCAGCATTTGATAACGATGATCTCCGGGTAGGAGCTTAATCAAACGAGTATGATTGCTGCCTGAATAATTCCGGTCATATCCTAAATAAAGACGCCTCAGGTCGAAACAACGTCCGAAACCTTCGCACCACAATTCCACCCGGCGTTGAAACAAGATTTCATCCATCAGGCTGACAATCTCAGCCTGCGTATCGATATTAAATAGTTTGCTGTTTGTGCATTCGGACAACCTGGAAGCATACAGACTATCCCTTTTGGCTCCAAGCTTCAACAAGAGAGTCCTGGCCTGTTGATAATTTTGCTGCTGGCAGGCTGCTTCGGCTTTCATCAAAAGCAATTCCTCCGCTCTCAAGTAAATAAGATCACCCGTAAAGGAGAGCGGATCGGCATAGCGGAACTTTAACTGACAATAGGGATAATAAATGTAATTATCAGGAGATTCCCACCAGGATTTACGCAGATCGCTGTCCGGTATCCGCTTATACAGGCCGGCATCTATGCATTGAAAGGCATTCTGTCCATAACCTCCTTGGGGATCCACATGCGACAAAAAAGGGCCATAGGGACTGGTTTGTTCCGTCAGCACCTTGAAGCCCCATAGCAGGTTTTTGGCCCTTAAATCGTTGAATTGTCCAAGTTCTTCGATGTCTGCGACCTGAACCAGGCCCGGTTTTGAAAGAGCGAGAGTCGCCAGAGAATCTACCATGGCCCAATCCCTGCATATCAGAGCAAGCCTGGCCCATAA
>JAAZGQ010000418.1 GCA_012511135.1 Bacteroidales bacterium
TCGCTGTCGTAGAGAGCAAAAGCAAAAATGCCGTTCAGCTCTTCCAAAAAGTCTTTGCCTTTTTTCCTGTACAAGGCCAGAATGACCTCGCAATCGGAACCTGTCTGAAAATCGTAGTCATTTTGAAGTTCCCTGCGCAACTCTAAATGATTGTAAATTTCGCCGTTCACGCATAGCACCAGCTTACCGTCGGGACTGAGCAAAGGCTGCCCTCCCGATGCCGGATCGACAATGGCCAGACGTTCATGAGCCAGAATAGCCGAATTACCACAATAAATCCCACTCCAGTCCGGACCCCGGTGACGTATGAGTTTACTCATTTCAAGCACCTGCCGGCGATACGATTCCGCTTCGCCCTTTATATTGAATATTCCTGTAATGCCGCACATATTCTTTTGTTATAATTTATTGTTCTTAAATGCTTTATCAATGGTTTCAGCCAGACTTACTGCTGTTGCCATTGCTCTGACCACCAGGCTGGCGCCCGTCGCTGCATCGCCGCAGGCAAAAACTTTGGGATGAGAAGTTCTGAAAACTTTATCAACAGAAATTGTGTTAGCTTTGGTGCTTTCTAAACCCAATTCTTCGGACAAGCCCTCTGAGCAGGCTCCCACAAAACCCATGGCCAGCAAGGCGACATCGGCCCTGATCAATTCTTTTTTCCCGCTGAGTTTCATTTGAGGACGACCGCCGTTTATACCCGGCAACCAGGAGACTTCTTCTACCTCTACGGCCTCCAGTTGATCCCCTTTACCCAGAAAACGGGTGGTGGACAAATTCCAGCGACGCAGGCAGCCCTCCTCGTGGCTGCTGGTAGTTTTGAGTATCAGGGGATACATAGGCCAGGGCGTTTGGGGATTGCTGCCTTCGGGCGGCTGAGGTAAAATTTCTATCTGAGTAACAGAGGCAGCTCCCTGCCTGCGGGCAGTTCCCACACAATCGCTGCCGGTATCACCCCCGCCTATTACCAACACCTGTTTGTTCTTGAGTCTGATCTGTTTATCCGGATCCGGACTTATGCCTTGCAATATGTTGTTTTGCTGAGCCAGCAAGTCCATGGCAAAATACACCCCTTTGAGCTGACGGCCTTCAACCGGCAAATCCCGGGGAATTTCGGCACCTATAGCCAAACAGAGCGCATCATAGTCTTTCAGCAGTCTTTCTACGGCAATTTCTTTTCCAACATGGGCGTTGGGAACAAAATTGATGCCTTCCTGACGCATCAGATCCAGGCGACGATCTATGATGGTTTTGTTCAATTTAAAATTGGGTATTCCATAACGTAAAAGGCCTCCCATCAAGCTGTCTTTTTCGTAAACAGTTACATCAAAACCTTTTCGATTCAACCTGTTTGCCAGAGTCAAACCGGCTGGCCCGCTACCCACTATAGCCACGGTTTTGCCGATGCGTTTGATCTGTCGCGGCTGAATATATGCCTCCCTGAAGGCAGCTTCGACAATGGCCAGTTCATTTTCGCGTATGGTAACCGCATCGCTCTGACTAAGGTTTAATACACAACTTTTTTCACACAAGGCCGGACAAACTCTGCCGGTGAATTCCGGAAAATCGTTGGTTTGTTCCAACAAGTAAAAGGCCTCTTTCCACCTGCCTTTGTAAAGCAAATCCTGCCATTCGGGAACTTTGTTGCCCAGTGGGCAGGCCCAATGACAAAAAGGAACACCGCAATCCATACAACGCGAGGCCTGCAAACGGCGGTCTCCGCTGTTGAGGCTTTGTTCCACTTCGCTAAAATCCTGTATGCGTTCGCTTACAGGCCGATATCCGGCCTCTTTTCGAGGCAAACTTAAAAAGGCTTTCGGGTTTCCCATTGCTATCTGTTAAAAATCTCGTTCCACTTTTTCTATTCGTTCTTGCAGGCTTTTGAGTTGTTCTTCCTGCAACACTTTTTTGTATTCAATTGGTGTTACCTGAATAAATTCATCCAGGTATTGCTCCGGCCTGGCCAGAATTCTGACAGCCAGCGGACTACCGGTATGCTGATAATGTCGCTGTATGAGATCCAGCAATTCTTTGCGCGAACGGCTGTCTTCTATCAGAGAAAGTTCCACCATTTCCATGTTGCAGTAATAATCAAAATTACCCTGTTTGTTCCAGACATAGGCCAGACCCCCGCTCATGCCTGCGGCAAAGTTACGCCCTGTTGTTCCCAACACCACCACTCTTCCGCCGGTCATGTATTCACAGCAATGATCACCTACTCCCTCCACTACAGCCACAGCACCGCTGTTTCTTACGGCAAAACGTTCTCCGGCTCTGCCGTTGATATACATTTCTCCATCGGTGGCTCCATATAGCAGTGTATTGCCTGCTATTGTGTTGTTTTCGGGCACAAAATCGGCCCCTTTGGGAGGTAACAGGATTATTCGTCCTCCGCTCAGGCCTTTGCCCACGTAATCGTTGGCTTCGCCCTGGAGTGTAAATTGAAGACCTTTAACCAAAAAGGCTCCGAAACTTTGGCCGGCAGCCCCTTTGAATGTTATATTCAAAGAGTGTCCGGGCAAACCTTTGTTACCGTAGCGCAGGGCAATTTGTCCGGAGAGCATGGTCCCGGTAGATCGATCGGTGTTGTGAATGCGATAATTCAGGCTATGATCATTCTTTTGTTCAATAGCCCTGGCAGTATCAGCAATCATGCGCAGATCAAGTACATTGTCTATTTTGTGAACCTGTTGTGCCGTACAATGTAATTCGCTGTTGCCTGCCTGCATTTGCCGATGCAGGAGTCTTTCAAAATTGAGCAAATCGTGTTTGCTTACACCATCCGAAGGTTTGTGTTGCAGCAATTCTGTATGTCCAATAATGTCGTCCAGCCTGCGGTAGCCCAATTGAGCCAGGTGCTCGCGCACCTCTGTGGCCAGAAAACGGAAAAAGTTAACCAGAAAAACGTACTTTCCCCTAAAGCGCTTGCGCAATTCTTCGTCCTGAGTTGCCACGCCCACCGGACAGGTATTCATATGGCATTTTCGCATCATAACGCAACCCAGCACAATCAGTGCAGAGGTGGCAAAACCAAATTCTTCGGCTCCCAGGGCAGCCATTATAACAATGTCCCGCCCCGTTTTGAGTTGGCCGTCCGTCTGCAGGCGGACTTGTTTTCGGAGTTTATTCAACACCAGGGTTTGCTGGCTTTCGGACAAACCGATTTCTGTCGGCAGGCCTGCATAACGTATGGAGCTCATGGGCGAAGCTCCGGTTCCTCCCTCGGCTCCCGACAAAATGATGCGATCGGCTTTGGCCTTGGCCACACCGGCAGCTATAGTACCCACTCCCGTACCCGAAACCAGCTTGACACTAATCTCTGCGGATGGATTCACATTTTTCAAATCGAAAATAAGCTGAGCCAGGTCTTCTATGGAATAAATATCGTGATGCGGAGGAGGTGAAATCAGGGAAATCCCCGGTATGGAATGCCTGGTTTTGGCGATGACTTCGTTTACTTTGTATCCGGGCAACTGCCCACCCTCACCGGGCTTGGCTCCCTGGGCTATTTTTATTTGAATTTCGTCAGCATTGACCAAATATTCTGCAGTTACACCAAAACGGCCCGAAGCCACCTGTTTAATGGACGAGCGCAGGGCTATGCCATCGACTTTGTTGTGGAAACGGGCAGAGTCTTCGCCTCCTTCGCCGGTGTTGCTGCGACCGTGAATAGCGTTCATGGCCAAGGCCATACACTCGTGCGCCTCTTTGCTTATGGAACCAAAACTCATGGCTCCGGTCACAAAGCGCTTCATTATTTGCTCTATGGGTTCTACCTCTTCCAGAGCTATAGGCTTGCCTTTTTTAAATTCCAGAAAATCACGTAAAAAAATCGGCTTTTCCTTCTCATCCACCAAACGGCTGTATTCTTTGAAAAGCTCATAACTGCCCTGGCTTGTCGCCCATTGAAGTTTGGAAATAGTTTCGGGATTCCAGGCATGCTGTTCACCATCTTTACGGAAACAGTACCA
>JAAZGQ010000419.1 GCA_012511135.1 Bacteroidales bacterium
ACGGTTACTTGCTGGTGGATACCGGAGGTCAATACCTGGAAGGCACTACCGATATTACCCGGACTTTTTCCCTTTACCGGGGAGCAACACCCGGGGAATTTAAACAGGATTATGCCCGCATACTTAAAGGCAATATTGCTCTGACTGAATGCGTATTTCCCAGCCACACCAGAGGTTCTCAGCTGGACATTATGGCCCGTCAGTTTCTCTGGAAGGATCTGCTTCAATACGGACACGGCACCTGCCATGGTGTAGGTCATTTCCTGAATGTGCACGAAGGGCCGCAAAGCATACGCATGGAAGAAAATCCCGAAGTAATCAAAGCCGGCATGGTTATGTCCAATGAACCTGGCATCTACCGTGCCGGAAAATACGGCCTGCGTATAGAAAATATGATGCTGGTAGTCGAAAAGGGAGAATCCGAATTCGGACAATTCCTGGGCTTTGAAACCCTGAGCCTTTGCCCCCTGGATCTCAAGGCTATCGATAAAAGCTATTACACCAGGCGGGAAATCGATTGGATAAATACTTACCAGCGGAATGTTTACAATCAGTTATCGCTTTTGCTCAGCGAAGAAGAAAAAGTATGGCTGGCCTCTAAAACAAAGGAGATCTAATATGGCCTTAATAAAATCTGTCAGGGGTTTCGACCCTGTCATCGGGCCAAATTGCTATTTGGCCGAAAATGCAAGCATCATTGGGGACGTTGTTTTGGGAGAGGGCTGCAGTGTATGGTTCAATACCGTACTCCGGGGTGACGTCAATTCCATCCGCATAGGCAATAATGTCAACATTCAGGACGGTTCTGTATTACATACCTTGTATCAGAAATCCGTCATTGAAATTGGTGACAATGTTTCCATCGGGCACAATGTCACCATCCACGGTGCTAAAATTGAGAAACTTGCACTCATAGGAATGGGCTCTGTAGTCCTGGATCATGCCATCATCGGCGAAGGAGCCATTATTGCGGCCGGTTCGGTGGTACTAAGCGGAACCAGGGTTGAAGCTTATAGCGTTTATGCCGGTGTTCCGGCAAAATTTGTCAAGTTTGCCGATGCAGAACAAACCAATACGATCAACAAAAGAATTTCGGACAATTACCAGTTTTACGCGAGTTGGTATAATGAAGAATAAAAGGTCTGATATTGTAATTTCTGTATAAATTTTCATAAAAAAACTTGACACTGGAGTGTTTTTACTAATTTTGCCCCCGTTTTTACAGGCTTGAGTTGGTGAATAATTAAGTTGAAGCCCTCGTTTATATGATGTTGAACTTCTGGATGAATGATTCCGGATTAATTGAAAGCCCACTTTAATGCAAAAGAATTTAGTCATAGTAGAATCCCCGGCCAAGGCCAAAACCATCGAAAAGTTTTTGGGAAAAGACTTTAAGGTAATGTCGAGTTTTGGACACATTCGGGACCTGAGAAAAAAAGACTTCGGTATTGAAATCGAAAATCAATTCAAACCGGTATATGTTGTTTCTCCGGACAAGAAAAAAGTAGTAAGCGAATTAAAATCGGCCGCTCAAAAAGCCGAAATTATTTGGCTGGCCTCTGATGAAGACCGCGAAGGAGAAGCCATTGCATGGCATTTATCCGAAGTGCTCAATCTTAAAGAGGACAATACCAAGCGTATCGTTTTTCACGAAATCACCAAAGAGGCCATCGAAAAAGCCATCCAACATCCCCGCAATATAGACCTTAATCTGGTAAATGCGCAACAAGCCCGCCGCGTGCTCGACCGCATTGTGGGATTTGAATTATCGCCGGTGCTTTGGAAAAAGATTAAACCGGCACTTTCTGCCGGAAGGGTGCAATCTGTGGCTGTTCGACTGGTCGTAGAGCGGGAAAGAGAAATTCAGCAATTCAATTCAGAAAGTTTCTACAGGCTGAGTCTTATTTTTCTGATACCGAATCCTGACGGAAGTACCGCGGAACTCAAAGCTGAATTTCCCGAAAAGATCGCTCAAAAAGAGACAGCCCTGGCTTTGCTGGAATTGCTTAAAACAGCGACATTCAAGGTACAGGATATCAACACCAAACCTCTAAGACGCTCTCCTGCCCCACCTTTTACAACTTCTACTTTGCAACAGGAAGCGGCCCGCAAACTCAGGTTTTCGGTAGCTCAGACCATGCGGGTTGCCCAGTCGCTCTACGAATCA
>JAAZGQ010000048.1 GCA_012511135.1 Bacteroidales bacterium
ACCTTGGGCACAAAGCGGCGGTGAAGCGCCTTAAATAACGAATTTGCTATAAAAAGGGACGATATTGCCAGAAATCCATTTTATGGGCCAATATAATATCTCTATTTTTGACAGCGGGCAACTACTGTCCCCCTTTTGTTATCTGAAGACAACTAAAATTATTATTATAAGAGAACTACTATGCGAATTCCCGGACTTATTCTTGGCTTTTGTGCTTTAATCACCACCACCATAATGGCTCAAAACGGAGATCAGATTTTGGACGGTATTGGGGAAACCAGCTTAATTGCCCGATATACCTTTAAAAGTGATGCAAACGACTGGTCGCGCAACAATTTGCATGCCGACATCACCGGAAAAGACTACCATTTTGTGGTTGATTCTTTGTTTGGCAATGTGTTATCTTTTGCCGGCAAGCCAGAAACTCACATAACTATCCCCGGAGAGGCTGTTACCGGAGAGGAATCGCTCAGTATCAGCGCATGGGTTTATCCCCGTTCGGCCGGACAGGGACAGGTGTTTTTTGACTTCGGCAAAAACAGTCAATCCCATCTCTTTGTTGAATTGAAACAAAATGGAGAACAAAGCAGCACAGTGGCTCAGCTGCATACTGCTGCAAAAAGCTATAAATTAAGCTCAGAGGCCTTAGCCTTGAATACCTGGCATCATCTTGCTCTGGTTATCGATCTGCCATCCAAAAGCCTGAAGATGTATATCAACGGTAAACTTTCGGAGCAGATACAAAACGTGGAACTTAGCCTGTCGGACTTGTTTGATTTGGAAACAGGGAAAGAAAATAAACTCCTGATAGGGACATCTTTACTTGCCGGCAACAGCCCTCTGGAGGCAGCCATACACGATTTCCGACTGTACCGTATTCCATTGAATGAGTGGCAGATTGGCTGGATCCATGCCGTAGCCCTGAACAAAGAAGAGTCTGTGGTCAGAAGAAGAAGGAGAACAGAACCTAATCGCGAACTTCCGGTATTTCCTACCACAACGCCCCAATTATACAACGCATTCTTAACAGCCGTACCCGACATCAAAGTGGAAACCCCGGTCGGTCAACTGCCGCGTTTGCCGCGTTTGGTAAAAGGTATATACAGCAATGGGATCGAAGGACCGGATGTGAAAGTGATCTGGCCTGCTCCCGAAGATAACAGCCAGGTTCTCAGCCCCGGTACCTACGAAGTAACCGGCAGCGTAGCCGGCACAGACCTGCAGCCCAAAGCATTGGTCACCGTAAGGACGCCCGAAAAACAAAAAGCACCTGAACGTAAGCTGGAAGCTTTCGGCCTGGATCAGGTAAGCTTAAATATGGATTGTCACCACGACAAAACCAAATTTATCGAAAACCGCGATAAATTTTTCAATGGCCTGGCGGCAACCAATCCGGACAATTTCCTATATATGTTTCGTAACGCATTTGGACAGCCTCAACCAGAGGGCGCTGAACCCATGGGCGTATGGGACAGCCAGCAGACCAAACTGCGCGGTCACGCCACCGGACATTACATGACAGCCCTGGCTCAGGCCTACATCAGTATCACATACGACGAGGCTCTAAAAGCGAAATTTGCTCAAAAAATTGACTATATGGTCAATACTCTCTATGAGCTAGCCCAACTGTCGGGTAATCCTCAAAGCCCGGGAGAAGCTTTTGTGGCCGATCCTTGCCAGGTACCGCCCGCTGCAGGTAAAGCAGGCTATGATTCCGATTTGAGCGAGGAAGGTATACGTACCGATTACTGGAATTGGGGTAAAGGCTTTATCAGTGCTTATCCGCCCGATCAGTTTATTCTTTTGGAACAGGGAGCCACTTACGGAGGTTCTAATGCTCAGGTCTGGGC
>JAAZGQ010000420.1 GCA_012511135.1 Bacteroidales bacterium
CTTCCTGACGATAATGGCTACTCACTGCTGCCAAAATCAACAGAACCAAAGTTTCGGTGACGATAGTTCCACCCACCGCAATATTAACCACTGTTTTTTTTGCCAGCCCCAAACGGCTTAGCATCGGGAAACTTACCAAAGTGTGCGAAGCATACATGGCAGCCATCAGTACGGAGCTGGCCAAAGCATAATGCAGCAAATAACGGCTGGAAACATATCCCAACAACAAGGGAATCAAAAAAGTAAACAGGCCAAAAACCAGGCTTTTGTAGCGATTGTTTCTAAGATCATTCAAATCGATTTCCACACCGGCCAGAAACATAATGTAAAGCAGGCCCAGCTGGCCAAACAATTCAATACTGCTATCTCTGGGTAATATGTTTAAACCATGCGGCCCTACCAGCAAGCCGGCCAGAATCATCCCCACAATATGAGGAATTCGTAAACGCTTCAACAAAATGGGGGCCAGCAAAATAATGAGCAACACGATCATAAAGATCGCAACCGGATTGCTCAGGGGCTGAAAAATTGTCAATAGCAGAGGCCTCATCCATAATTGTTTTAGCTTACAAATATAGCTTTTTCAAGGTAATATTCGGCAAACAATGTTTTGCTTTTTGCAATCACCCTCTACATTGAAATGCTCAATATGTATAAGATAAGATCCGAAATCGGGAACCTCCCCTTTGTTATCAACGCCCTGCCAGACAAAAAAGCCCCTGGCTCCGAGCAGGGCGTTTTGAGCCAGCGAACCAAGAAAAGCCCCGCTGCGGTTATAAATACCGACATTGGCTATGCGTTGATCGCTAAAGGCATAGCGTAATACCAATTGCTTTTGCCTTGAATCTCCATAGGGTGACAGCCAATCCTGTTCTGCAAAAAATCCTTCTGCTGTGTCGCAAGCTTCCAGAGATCGATACTGAGAATTGATACGACCGGGGGTTCCGTAAGCAGCATCGGCCGAGGCAGAAAGCCAGGATTTTGTTTCGCCCGAAGGTAGGTCTGGATGTATTTTTTCCAGAGCTATCCCCTCCCTGTCACTGATCAGGCAATGATGCATATATTTTGTATAAGAGCATTCATCAATGATGTTGCCATCCCGATCAAGCAAAACCACACAAGCTTTATCGTTGGGCATGGAAGGCATACTTTTAATAATTAAACAATGTGATCCCGAGTCGAGCGAAAAGCCCCTCCTGAGGCTTTCGACATCGGAAGTCAGCACACAGTAATCGCCGGGATTCAGCAAATACCGATCACGACTCAGGCACCTGGGACTGCCCAATACACCTTGTTCGTTGCGGTTGCAAATACTGATTTCCGCCAGATCCACAGGATATGACGAACGGTTGACAATTTCAACATAATCGCAGGATTGTGGTACAGGATCGAATAAAAGCTCGTTCAGGCTCAGGTAAAACAATTTTGTTGAAGCGGTGTCGTTAAATACAAATTCCTGCCCCGCAGATATAATGTATTCTTCCTGCAGCTCTGCGGCCGGCCTGCAGGACATAAAAATCATGATTTGACTAAATATTAGAAGTATATACTTGTACATCTTTACTTTTTTATTACCTTTGCAGGGTCTTTTTTCATCATCAAAGGTAGGCATTTTTTATATTACATTATCTTCTTATTAATTTTATTTTAACATGAGACTTGCAATTGTAGGCGCCAGCGGTGCTGTAGGACAAGAGTTTCTCAAGGTCCTTGACGAACGAAACTTCCCCATGGACGAATTGGTATTGTTCGGATCCGGTCGCAGTGCCGGCAAAACATATAACTTTCGCGGAAAACCGATCGTGGTCAAAGAACTAAAACACAACGACGATTTCAAGGGAATCGACATCGCCTTTACCTCAGCCGGAGCAGGCACATCCAAAGAATTTGCCGACACTATTACTAAATTCGGTACCATTATGATAGACAACTCCAGTGCTTTCCGCATGGAAGAAGATGTACCCCTGGTAGTGCCCGAGCTCAATGCCAGAGATGCTTTGCAAAGGCCCCGAAATATTATTGCCAATCCTAATTGCACTACCATACAAATGGTTGTGGCCCTCAAACCCATCGAAGACCTGAGCCATATCACCAAAGTACATGTGTCAACCTATCAGGCGGCCAGCGGAGCCGGTGCAGCCGCTATGGACGAATTAAACCTGCAATATGCTCAATTATTGAAAGGCGAGGAAGCCACCGTGGAGAAATTTGCCTACCAACTGGCATACAACCTGATTCCTCAGGTGGACGTTTTCACCGAAAACGGCTATACCAAAGAAGAAATGAAGATGTTCAACGAAACCAGGAAAATCATGCATTCCGATGTACTCGTAAGTGCCACCTGTGTGCGTGTTCCGGTTTTGCGCGCTCATTCCGAAAACATCTGGGTCGAAACCCAACGCGCCATCAGCCTCCAGGAAGCCAAAGAAGCTTTTGCCTCAGCCCAAGGCATAGTATTGCAGGACGATCCGGCCAACAAGAGCTACCCCATGCCTTTGTTTCTTTCGGGCAAGGACCCGGTGTATGTAGGACGCATCAGAAAAGACCTGACCAATCCCAAAGGACTGACTTTCTGGACCGTGAGCGATCAGATCAAAAAGGGTGCCGCCCTGAATGCCGTGCAAATTGCAGAATACTTACTCACTCAGCCTTAAACACCGGATTACTGATAGCAACCAACCAGCCCGGACTGCTTTAATTTTTTTAAACCGACTGCCTGCAAACAGTCTGCCTGACTTACCAATAGAGAAATTGCTTCTAGTCTTCGAGTATGCGGACTAATTCCATCCTGAAAATCAGGCAGGAATAGCCGGGAATAGAACCGTATTTGGTTTCTCCGTAGCCCAGGTAATAAGGAATTAC
>JAAZGQ010000421.1 GCA_012511135.1 Bacteroidales bacterium
AGTCCACATTGCTGGAACAAGCTTTTATCAAAGATGGTAAGATTTCGGTAGCCCAGTATCTTAAAAGTGTAGACAAAGACTTGGCTCCTGTAGACTTTAAGCGTGTTACACTGAACCAGGAATAAGAATTTCTTTTATCAATTATTAAAGGGTTTTCGGTTAAGACCGGGAGCCCTTTTTTTTGTAATCTCCTTTCAAAGAATAGCCAGATTTTTGTAAATACGGCACAACTTTGTCGCGCACATCACCCTGCAGCAATATTTCGTCGTCTTTGGCTGATCCGCCAATGCCTAAAGTGCTTTTTAATTGTTTGGCCATTTCCAGAAGTTCCTGTTGACTGCCCTTGAATTCACTGATTATGGTGTTGGCTTTGCCTTTGCGTTTTTCGAAGCGGATGCACAGCTGCCCTTTTTTGACCGGAGCTGGAACAGGTTTTGGGCTTTGACTTGTGTTTGGGGATGATTCATTCCCGCTTGCTTCGGTGTTGTCGGTTTGTTTACCTGTAGTATTGGCCAGGGCAGCCAGGCGTTCTTTCCAATCCTGTACGGGCATAGGCTTTAATTTTTGCGTTAATATTGAAATTCCGGCTCTTAAAGAACCGCAGCAAAAGTAACTTGCATTTGCCAACTCTCAAAATTCTTGTTTAGATGTGGCAAAAGATTTTTTTATACCTTTGCAAGGAGCACTAAACCTAAAGACTATGAAACTCTATATTGTTGCCAATCGCTTACCGGTAAAAGTCCAGGAAGACGCCGGGGGGAATTTTAGCTTTGAACGTAGCGAGGGTGGATTGGCCACCGGCTTGTCGTCGCTCGATTCCGAAATGGAAACCCATTGGGTAGGCTGGCCGGGTATTTTTGTGGAAGATCCCGGGCAACGCGAGGCCATTACCAGAGAATTGGAAAAGCTGAATTTTCACCCGGTTTTTTTGAACGAAGCCCAGATACAAAATTATTACGAAGGTTACAGTAACAATACTATATGGCCCTTGTGCCATTATTTTTATTCCTATATTGTTTATGATGCCGATTATTGGGCTGCCTACAAAGAGGTGAACGAATTGTTCTGCACTGAAGTAACTGCCAGGATCAATCCCGGTGATATTGCCTGGGTACACGATTATCAATTGATGCTATTGCCTCGTATGATACGCGAAAAGGTTCAGGATCTGAGTATAGGATATTTCCATCATATTCCTTTTCCTTCTTACGAATTGTTCAGGGTTTTGCCCGAACGTGCCGAATTATTGCAAGGTTTATTAGGGGCCGATCTGATAGCTTTTCATACACATGGATATATGCGACATTTTATCAGCACCATTGAAAGGGTTATGGGGCTGGGTGTAATGCTGGACAGATTTCTGCATGGAAATCGCTTTGTTTACGTGGACGTTTTACCCATGGGAATCAATTACGATCTCTACAATCAGGCAATACTAAAACCATCGGTACAGGAAAAAGCCTTGGCTTTCAGAAAAAATTATGGCGAGCATAAGTTAATTCTTTCGGTTGACCGCCTGGATTACAGTAAAGGCATTTTACACAGATTAAAAGGTTTTGCCCGCTTTTTGGAACAACATCCCGAATACCGCGAAAAAGTGTCTTTGGTGATGATTGTTGTTCCTTCCAGAGACAATGTGGAAATGTATGCCAAATTGAAACGGCATATCGATGAGTTGATCGGTTCCATCAATGGAATGTTCTCGACGATAAACTGGACGCCTGTCTTTTATTTTTATCACAGCCTGCCTTTCGAAGAATTGGTGGCACTTTACCATATTGCAGATGTAGCCTTGGTTTCACCTTTGCGGGACGGGATGAATCTGGTGGCCAAGGAGTACGTGGCTGCCAAGAGAGACAATTCCGGTGTGTTGATTCTTAGCGAAATGGCTGGTGCTTCTGCAGAATTGTCTGCAGCCATTATCATCAATCCCAACGACATCAATCAAATAAGTGATTCTTTGCTCACAGCCCTGGAGATGCCGGTTGAAGATCAGCTGGCTAAACTTCGCAGAATGCAGATTCTTGTTTCAAGACATACAGTGCACCGCTGGGCGGAAGATTTTATGGATAAACTCCGGCACATACGTCACGTAAATATTGAAAACCACAAGAAAAGACTGATGGGACAAACCGCCGAAAGGCTGCGAAGATTCTATAACAAATCCAAAAAACGTCTCTTCATTCTCGATTACGACGGGACCCTGTCCGCTTTTTTTCAACTGCCCGAAGATGCCCGACCCACGGAGGCCATACTCAATACTTTGAAACTTCTGAGTTCCGATGAGCGCAACAAAGTGATAATTAGCAGCGGCAGAGATCACGAGACTCTTGATCGCTGGCTGGGTCATTTGCCTTTGGATATGGCTGCCGAACATGGTGTATTTTTCAAAGAAGATGGCGTATGGAGCAAGAACGAAGATAATCGCAAAGTTTGGGATGCCGAGATTCTGAAAATTTTGCAGACCTTTATTGACAAAACACCCGGTTCGCGTCTCGAAATAAAAGAAACAGCCCTGGTTTGGCATTACAGGAATGTGGATGCCTGGCTGGCCGGCCTGCGCGAGCAGCAGTTACTCAATTTATTGATTGAACCCTGTGCCAGACAAAAATTGCAAATTATGCGGGGAAATAAAATCCTCGAAATAAAATCACCCATCTTCACCAAAGGGACTGCTGCAAAACGTTTTCTCAAAAAAGATAAATACGATTTTGTGCTGGCCATGGGCGATGATACTACCGACGAAGACACTTTCAGGGCTTTACCAAAAACGGCACACACCATTAGAATAGGCTCTGTGTCTGAAGTAGCCAGATATTATTTGTATAAACAAAACGAGGTCCTGCCTTTTTTGGAATTTCTACTCGATAAATCAGGGACGAAGAAATTGTGATAAACCCTTTTCCTCTGTAAACAATAAGGCCGTATTTATCAGTGCCAGATGGGAATAGGCCTGAGGAAAGTTGCCCAATTGTTCTTTGGTATCAAAGTCAAGATCCTCGCTGTAGAGCATCAGATGATTGGCATAGGAAAGCAATTGACGAAATAAATTCAGAGCTTCTTCTTGCTTACCGGTAACGAACAGCGCACGTATCATCCAAAAAGTACAAATGGTAAAAGCCGATTCCGGCTTACCAAAATCGTCGTGATTTTTATAACGATAAAGCAAACCATTGTGCATCAAGTGCTTTTTTATAGCCTGAACGGTTTTTTGGTACCTGGGATCAGAACCTTCGATGAAACCGTAACTTTCCATCAGGAGCAGTGAGGCATCCAGTTCTGAATTTTCGTAGGTCTGCGAGAAGCTTTGAATATCTTCTTTCCAGGCTTTGGTGAACACTTCTTGCTGTATTTCATCAGCCAGGGCTTGCCAGCGTTCGGCGTAATGGATTTCATTTGAGATTCTGGCTACACTCACAGCTCTGTTGATAGCCACCCAGCACATTACTTTTGATAATACAAAATGACTCTTTTCTCCCCGGATTTCCCAAATGCCGTTGTCGGGTTGATGCCAGTCTTCACGAACCGATTTGACTATGTTCTTGACGACCTCCCACATATCTTCGATCTGGTTTAATGTGCCGGGAAAATACATGTAATAGTGGTATATCACATCCATCAGGTAGCCCAAAGCATCGTTTTGCTTTTGTTTGTATGCCGCATTGCCAATTCTGACCGGTTTAGAGCCCTTAAAGCCTTCAAGATGATCCAGCGTTTCTTCGGTCAATTTGCGTTCGCCTCTGATGCCGTACATAATCTGGAATCTTTCGCCTTTGTTTCTGAGAATGTTGTGAATAAAGTCCATAAAACGGCTGGCAGCGCCCTGGTGCCCCATAGACATCAGCGTTTCGATGGACATGGAAGCATCGCGCAGCCAACAAAAACGATAATCCCAGTTGCGGATATCCCCTATAGTTTCGGGCAGACTGGTAGTGAGTGCGGCCAATACGGCGCCACTTTGTTGGTAAGACATGAGCTTTAGCACCAGCATACTGCGTTCGATTTCTTTATTGAACATTTTGTATTTCTTGGAGCGGCTGGTCCAATTAAGCCAATATACCTTGGTGCGTTCGTAGTCAAGTCTGACTCTGGGCAGGTCTATAGTGACCAGTTTTTGATTGTAGGAGATCAGTAAAAAAGCATCTTCTTCCAGAATTATGCTCTTTTCGTTCAGAATATCTTCGTAATCTAGGTTGGAGTACAGATAAATAGTATCACGGGTGTTGGTCTCTGAAACTGTTTTTACATAGGTTTTCCCGCTACGGTGACTCACTTTGCCCGAGGCGTAATTCAATTGAGGGCGATAACGAAGTTTGAATCTTGGTTTTCCTCTGCGCAAGCGGATGTAACGATATAATTCCGGGGGTAAATAATATTCCTGGTATTCGTAAATCTTGTATCTGGGCATAAAATCCAGCACTTCGAACGAGGCATCCTTGCTTTCGAACAGAGTAGATAGTATGTTGGTGTGTTCTATGTATTGCTGACTTATGGTATAATCGTCGTCAACCACAATACTCAGGCAGCCACCCTTTTCTTTGTCCAGCAGAGCCGCAAATATTGACGGCGAGTCAAAATCGGGAAAACACAACCAATCGATACTGCCTTTTGCGGAGATTAGAGCTGCAGACCGACAGTTTCCCACAGCCCCGTAATCAAGGTTTCCCATAAATAATAATTAGCTTTTCCAGAAAGAACAAACAAAGATAGACTTCTTTCTTCTTAAAAGAAAGTTTAAGCCTTTTCATTAAAATTATTTATTATTTTTGCATCAAATCTACATTTACTGTTGAGTATGAACGAAATAAAAAAGGGAATAAAGGTTCCTGAACCAACGCTCAGGCGACTGCCCTGGTACCTGGCTTTTCTTAAAATGGCTGCATCCAAGGCTGAAACCCGAATATCGTCCACTCAGATATCCAGAGCCATCAATGTGAGTGCTCCTCAAATTGCCAAAGATTTGTCCTATCTGGAAATTAGCGGCAAGACCCGAATAGGTTACGATGTACACTTGTTGATCTCTGTCCTGGAGCAATACCTGGGCTTTACCAAGGTGCATAAAGCCTTTTTGTTTGGTGTGGGCAACCTGGGAGCTGCTCTGTTGCACGACAAAGGGCTTTCTCAATTCGGTCTGGAGATTCTGGCCGGCTTCGATGTTAATCCCTGGGTGGTAGGTACCGCCATACAGGGCATACCGGTCTATCATATCAGGGATTATCCCGAAATTCAGCTATCGACCAAGGCCTCCATCGGTATTTTGACCGTGCCTGTACAAAAAGCCCAGGAAGTGGCCGAAGAAATAGTACAGGGAGGCATCCGGGCTATCTGGAATTTTACCCCTTTCAGGATACACATTCCCGAAGATATTGTCATACAAAACACTTCTATTTATGCTCATCTGGCAGTAATGTTCAACCGGATGGAAAACAAGCTCTGAGACTGTATGAAGATTATTGCTGTCGGGATGAATTATCTCCCTCACATTAAGGAATTAAACTCAGAAAGGCCCGATGAGCCGGTTCTTTTCTTAAAACCCGATTCTGCCCTGTGTTCCGATAAGCAGCCTTTTTTTCTGCCCGATTTTTCACAAGAAATTCATTACGAAACCGAATTGGTGGTAAAAATAAGCAAGCTGGGCAAAAATATTGCCGGGAAATTTGCTCATCGCTATTACGACGAAATCAGCCTGGGGCTGGATCTGACGGCCCGCGATTTGCAAAGCCGGCTGAGAGCCCGGGGCCTGCCCTGGGAAATCAGTAAGGGTTTTGATCAATCGGCTGTAGTAGGACATTTTGTGCCCAAGGATCGTTTTAAAAATATACAACAATTGCATTTCTGGCTCGACCTGAACGGAAAGACTGTGCAGCAGGGCTATACCGCAGAAATGTTGTTTGGAGTGGACCAAATCATTTCTTATGCCAGTCGTTTTTTTACGCTGAAAACAGGCGACTTGTTCTTTACCGGTACCCCCTGTGGGGTGGGGCCTGTACAAAAAGAAGATCAGCTGGAAGCCTGGCTCGAAGGTGAAAAGATGTTGCATTTAAGGGTGAAGTGACAATAGAGTGAATAAAATTCCGTTTGTCTTCTATTGGGTAGCATCGAAATTTAATGAAACCATATAAGCCGATTTTTGTCTTCATTCTGAGCTGTGTGCTTACAGCTTCTTTTGCTCACAGCCTCGAATGGCATTACAGCCTTGAGCCTCAGGGGGGACGCCGCTGGTCTTTCGAAGGAGCAGTGCAGCTTGATGAGGGCTTACCGCTGTATTCCGAAACACTTTTACCCCAAGAGGACTTACAAAGCCTGGAGATCAGGTTCCCTGTATGGGAAGAAATCAAAGGCAAAGACTTGCAGGCTTATCTGCCTCTTTTAGATGACTTTCCCGACAGCCTGGAACTGCATATTAATAAAGGGATTCAGCGCAAACAGGCTGTCTGGGATTTATACTTTCATCCTTTCCTTCGCAAAAACGGGCGTTACTTCAGGTTGCTTTCTTTTGAATGGGCTTACATCAGGGAGTCTGCAACAAGTGTCCTCGAAAAGGCAGCCCAGAAGGACAAAGCCGCTAATGTTTCCTTGTTTTCGGATCAACAAGGCCGTGTTGCACCGGCTCTTCGCTATGCCGAAAGCTCCAGGCTGAGCACTGGAAAATTTATAAAAATCAGTGTCGAAAATACAGGCTTATACAAGCTCAGTTTTGAGGATTTACGCAAAATGGGTATTGACCCGGCCAAAGTGCAGCTTTACGGTTACGGAGGACAGTTACTGCCGGAAGATTTCACTCAGCCTTATATAGACGATTTACCCGAACTCTCGTTTTATAAAGACGAGGACCAAGGCTTTCTGCTGTTTTATGCCCTGGGGCCTTTGTCCTGGAATTACGAGGCATCAAAAGGGCTGTTTACCCGTCTGAACAACCATTATTCCACCAAGGCTTATTATTTTGTCGGGGAACGCTCCGGGGGAAGCAGACCCACAGAAGTCATGTCTTCTTTGTCTCAGGAAGCAGATTATGAAGTCAGAGCCTATACGGCCTATGCATTGCACGAAAAAGATCTTTACAATCTGGGGGGCACCGGCAGGGAATGTTACGGAGAGGATTTAATGAGCAATCCGGATTTAAGCCTTGCCTTTAGCTTTGATCATATTCTGACCGGTGAACAGGCCAGTATCGTGGCCGAAAGTGCTGCCCGGAGCACTTTGTCGGGATCTACCCGTCTTTATGTCGACGACAGCTACCTGGGATCGATGAATTATTCGGCTATTTCCGGTACCGATTCATATACTTACGCCAGGGGCAGCAGTCTGACTAAGACTTTTCTGCCTAAGGACGACAAAATTCAGGTCAGGCTGCATTACAACAGCAATGGAGTGCTACCCAAAAGGGCTCATTTAAACTACGTAACAATCAATGCCCGTTGCAGTTTAGTGCTAAACTCGGCTTATGTGGCTTTCAGAGATCCCAAAAGCCTGGGCGCCGGCAAGCTCAGTCGTTTTTGCCTTGAGTCTGCCGATGCCTCTACCCTGGTTTTTGAAATAGGCAGAACAGGCAGCATGAAGCAAATACTTGGCGAACTCAAAGGGACTGAATTTCAATTCGTGCTGCGCACTGACAGTCTGCGGGAATTTGTAGCAGTCAACACCAGGGGCAACTTTCCAAAACCAGTTATCGAAGGGCAGGTGCCCAATCAAGATTTGCATGCCTTGGGTGCACAGGATTTTATAATTATTACACATCCCGATTTTATTGACGAAGCAGAAGAATTGGCTCAGGCACATCGTCTTCACGATAAGCTCAGGGTAATGGTGGTCACTACCGAACAGGTTTACAACGAATTTTCATCCGGGACTCCGGATGCTACTGCCTATCGTCGCTTTTTGAAAATGTTTTACGACAGGGCAACAAGAGCTGAAGACATTCCCCAATCTCTTTTGCTGTTTGGGGATGGAGTGTACGATAATCGCCTTGTTACCGCTGCTTTTTCCTCGGGAATTTCGAGTCCCAACAAGATACTTACCTTCCAGTCCAAAGAAAGCCTCGAAGGGACTTCTTCCTATGTGACCGACGATTATTTCGGCTTTTTGGATGACAACGAAGGAATAAACCTGCCCTACGATAAGATGGACATAGGTATAGGGCGTTTCCCTGTGCGCAGCAAAGCCGAAGCCCGGATAGCCGTCGACAAAACCCTGGCTTACATCAACAACAGGGATAAGGGCAGCTGGAAAAACCAGCTTTGTTTTATTGGTGACGACGGAGACAACAATACACATGTGTCACATGCCGATAAACTGGCCGAATCTGTCAAGAGCAACAATCCGGAGTTTATGGCTCACAAGATCTATGTGGATGCTTATCAGCGTGAAACCAGTTCTGCCGGAACTACAGTGCCGGGAGCAAACAAACGAATGGCCGAATTACTGGGTTCCGGACTGCTGCTGCTCAATTACAGCGGCCACGGTTCTACTACCACCTGGGCCAGCGAGCAATTACTTACCATAGGAGAGATCAGGGAAATGCAAAACAAGCGTTTGCCGCTCTGGGTGACGGCCACCTGCGACTTTTGCCGTTACGATGATGCTGTTACTTCGGGTGGAGAATACGTTTTCCTCAACGAAAGGGGGGGCGGCATTGCATTGTTCACCACTTCCAGAGTGGTGTATTCAGGACCGAATTATACCATCAACAAGAGTTTTATAGACAATATTTTTGCTACTCAAAGCGGCAGACGCCTGAGCCTGGGCGAAGTAATGTGCCGGACCAAGCAATCGGAATCGCTCAAATACGATCGCAATAAACTGAATTTTGCACTTATCGGAGATCCTGCTCTTAAACTGAGTTATCCCGAATACAAGCTGGAAATAACTCAAATCAATGGCAGGGATCTGCAGGCAGGGCTTAACGATACGCTCAGCGCCCTGAGTACAGTTGAATTCAGCGGCAGAGTACTGGACTATGAAGGAAATTTTGCCGAAGATTTTGAAGGCCTTTTATATCCAACTGTCTACGATGCCGAAGATTTAATCAATACCCTGGGCAACAGTGGTAACGATGTTTTTTCATATTACGATCGAAGTAAGGTATTGTTTGCAGGCAAAGAACAAATCAGCAAGGGTAGGTTTAATTTCCGTTTTATAGTGCCCAAAGATCAAAGTTATTCCTACAAGCCCGGCATGATCAATTTATATGCCCACAATCAGGAGGGAGATATCGAAGCCCAGGGCGTCTTTGAAAAATTCCTGATCGGTGGCACCAACAGCGCGGCTTTGCCCGACAGTACAGGTCCTCGTATACGTCTGTTCCTGAACGACACCAGCTTTGTCGACGGAGATAAGGTAAACACCAGCCCCAGCCTGATAGCCCTCTTGCAGGACGAAAGCGGTATCAATATGAGCGGCAGTAGTTTTGGCCACGACCTGGTACTCACCATCAACGGCAGAGATCGTCATATCCTGAACAATTATTACGAATCCGATTTAGGCTCCGGCAGCTCGGGTCGTATCATCTATAATCTGCCAGAACTGGAAACAGGCATACATCAGCTCAGTTTGAGAGCCTGGGATTTGCAAAACAATTCTTCACTAGCCTCTGTCGATTTTCAGGTGGTCGAGGATCTGAGTCCGAACTTGCAGGATCTTAACTTCTATCAAAACAGCGAAAAGGCCTGGTTTAGCTTCCGTCACGACCGCCCGGCAAGCTGGATGCAGGTTGAGTTCAGAGTCTATGATATCTGGGGAAGACTGCAATGGCAAAAGCAAGTCAACATGATGAATCCCGACAACAGCAGCCAGGCGCTGGAATGGAATTATGTGGGTGAAAATGGCCGAAGAGTCGAAAATGGGGTGTATATTTGCAGGTTGTTTGTCGTCAGCGGCAATAACGAACAGGCAGTTACAGCCAAAAAAATCATGGTCGGTCTGCAATAAATGGGGCCGGAATACAGTTTAAGAGTAGTAATTTACAAAGTAAACAAGATGATAAAATATGTTGGCCCGATCAGGGTATTAGTAACGGCAGCATTGTTGTTTTTTTCAATCGGTCTTAGTGCAGAAGAAAAATACAATCCCATTATCACTTCGGTACCTTCTTTGAGTATTGCTCCCGACGCACATGCCACGGGTTTGGGAGATGTGGGTGCTGCCACCGAGCCAAACGTGAATTCCCAATACTGGAATGCCTCCAAGTATGCGCAGATGGAAAGCCCTGCCGGCTTTGCCCTCTCGTTCACTCCCTGGCTCAGTCAGTTGGTAAACGATATCAATCTGACCAACCTGACGGGCTATATGAAAATCGGCGAGCTGCAATCGGTGAGTGCTTCTCTGCGCTATTTTTCCCTGGGCGAGGTTATCCTGAGGCAATCTCTGGGCGATCAGGGCTATTCCATACAACCTTACGAAATGGCGCTGGATGCAGCCTACTCCCGCATGCTTTCGCAGTATTATTCTATGTCGGTTGCCCTGCGCTATATCTATTCCGACCTGATGAGCAGCGATGATCCGGCCGGCAATGCTTTTGCCGCCGATATCAGTGGTTTTTATCGCAGGCCGGTATATTTTGGCCGCGAACAGGGCTTCTGGGCCTTCGGTTTTGATGTGTCCAACATTGGTACCAAAATATCCTACGACGGGAACAACAGCTCTTATTTTATTCCCACCAACCTTCGTCTGGGAGCCAGCATGAAATATCCCTTTAACAGCTACAACGCCATTACTGTGGCCGCTGACGTAAATAAATTACTGGTGCCCACTCCACAGGACTCTACCGAAAACACCACCGATATATCCTCTATGGTAGGTATCTTCCAGTCTTTTGGCGACGCACCCGGAGGCCTGGCCGAGGAATTGAGCGAAATCAACTGGGGAATCGGGCTGGAATATGCCTACGACGAACAATTTTTTGTAAGAATGGGTTATCATTTCGAGGATAAATACAAAGGCAACCGTAAGTATTTCACCTTCGGCGTGGGATTCAAGATGAGTATGTTCAGCATTGACGCTTCGTATCTGGTTTCTCAGGCACAAACCAATCCTTTGGATCAAACCCTGCGGTTTACACTGGGTTTTGACATGGATGGTATACGAAATCTGATAGGCCGATAAAATGCAATTACGGGTTGGACAAGGATACGACGTGCATCGTCTGGTACCCGGCCGCGAATTATGGCTGGGCGGTATTCTTATTCCTTTCGAAAAAGGCCTGTTGGGACATTCCGATGCCGACGTGTTAATTCACGCCATTTGTGATGCCTTGTTGGGAGCTGCCGGCCTGAGGGATATCGGTTTCCATTTTCAGGATAATGCCGGCGAATACAAAAACATCGACAGCAAGATTCTTTTTAAAAGAACGATAGATTTGCTGGCCGAAAAGCAATGGGAAGTAGTCAATATCGATGCTACTCTCCTGGCCGAGAGGCCCAAAATCAATCCCTATATTCCTCAGATGCAAGCTTGTTTGGCCGAACTGGCTCAAGTAGATCAAGAGATTATTTCCATCAAGGCGACCACCTCCGAAAAAATGGGTTTTGTGGGACGCGAAGAAGGCATGGCCGCCATGGCTGTCGCCCTTATTGGCCGAAAGTAAAGATCCAGCCGGCCTGCAGACAGTGGGCGATGTAGTCGTTCAAACCTGCCTGATATTGTACAAAAACCTGATTCCTGCCCCTCATAAAGTCCAGTCGGCTTCTGAGCACCAGGGGGCAATCGCCCTTTCCGGTCCAGCCGCAATAACCGCCTATTCCGTTTTCCCAGCTCAAAGCACCAAAATCCAATTTTAATTTAGCCGCGTACAAAGGAGCATCGTTTTGATAATTGTTGTTCATCTGGTAGCACAGAAATCCCCCCATCGCTACCAGGCGGATGTTCTTGAGCAAAGTTGCCTGCGAGGAATAAAGATCTTTGGCGAAACTCAGATCGAAGTAATAGCCGGGAGTATCAAAAAAGCGGGCGCCTCTGCTTCTGCTGCTCGAAGCTGTTTTCAGCACAATTTCGCCTAAAATTTCGGGTGTGTAGCGCTTTTCCTCCAGAACGCGAAATTGCGTAGCCAGGTAAAAATCTCCGATAAAAACCAGTTCTTCGGCTTCTTTGATGAGCGAAGCCCGTTGGTCGCGGATTTCGGGGCTGGTGCGGTAATGTTCGCCCAGTACTCCCCAGGCGCTCAGCGACAAGCGACCGGGAATAAATACATAACTCAGGCGGGTGGAAAGGCTTTGGGTTTGTTCCCCCGGCCCCCAAAACAGATTGCCGGAAAACTCCAGTTGATGATTCTTGCCAATAACACCGTCGTAAAGCTCCGGTACGGGCAATGCGTTGGGCCCGAAATAGGCCGGGGTATAGGTCATGTAATCGGCCCAGTCGAGATTCTCGTCGTATTGATGCGTTTGTTTCCACCAGTCGGGAATGGGCTGGGCCTTTGAGGGCAATGCAATAAACAACAGCGACAGATGAAAACAAACAAAGAACAATATCGTGGGCAAAGGCTTGATTAATTTGTTACCAGCTGAGTTAATACAATTGATTGACAAAGATGCTTTCAGTAATAAGCCGGAAAATGGCATAAGCCTGAAGATTGATAATTCTTCAGGCTTATGCTCTTTTTTGTGTGTGAATACGAAGTAAATAGTGCTGATGTTCATTTTTTAGACTATCTGTTTTATTTTACTTGTTTGACGGCTTGTTCTGTTCTGGCAAAGAGCTTTTTGGCAATGGCAATCAAATCGTAATTGCGGATAAAGCCCGAAATAGCAGCCACAACAATCACAATACGGGCAATGACCAGCACCAGAGCGATTGCCAGTAAAATAAAGATTATCTGTATAGCCAACACGCCCAGGGCATCGCTGTCTCTGGTAGTACTGCCGTCGCTCCATTTGGTGATATAGGTAGTGACCTGCATGGAAGCTGCTGCACCCAGCAAGGCTCCGGCGATGGTAAAGAGCGCGTATCTCATACCGCTGTATATTTTGGCTTCTACTCTGCGCTTGGAAATCATATACCCGTAGGGACGCAGGGCTAAAATATACAGACCTATCCAGATAAGGCACCAGATGGCCGAGGCACGTTTACTGCGAACGTCTTTTGCAGCATCTCTGATCTTATCTTTGTGGAATTCTTTGACGCTCATCTTCTGTACCGATTCCAGATTTTTGTTGACTTTTTTGAGGCTTTCTTCGTAGCCTTTTCTGACGTCTTTGCTCAGGGTATCAATGGCTAACTTCTCCTGATAGTAGTTGACACTTTTTTCGTAGGAGGCAATACTGGCGCTTTGGCTGGATTTGATTTGATCTTCGGTCCAGTTTTTGACCTTGAGCAGATCGTCTTTTTCTTTGTTGGCTTGTACAAAGAAGAAAATAGAGACGACAAACACACAAATCACTATCCACCAGGCAAATTCCCAATGCCGGGTTTTGGACCAATTCAACACATTACGCATCCAGTTGACATAACCGAGAAATTCTTCATCTGAACGATCTTCGATAGCTTCTTCCACCTGATTGAGCATGTTCTCCATCCTGAGGGTCTCGTCCATACTGGTTGGATAAAAGTCATCGTCTTCGACTTCTTTGCCTTTTTTCTTTTTTTTGGCGGCCCGCTTGGGTATGTCGAGCAATTCCAGGAACAGCTGTTCCGCTTTTTCGTTTTGGTTGTCTCCCTGTTTAATGTCCTCTTTACTAAAGGGCGTGTAGCCCGATCCCATGGTTTGTCCCTTTTTGGGTTCTTCGTCTTTTTTTGCCATTGTTTGTTTTGTTAATTGGTTATTAGTGGTATGAAAGAAATTGAAGGCTTATTTCCAGTCTATGCTTACGTTACGAAACTCCACAGAGCCAAATTTAGCAAAAGGAAGTTTGATAACCGACAATTTATCGACTTTAGCGGGCAGCACTTTGTTTCTAAAGGCAAAAACCTGTTTAACGGTGACATCGGTGAGTCCTTCCCAACTTTTGCCATAGGCATAATTTTCGTCTCCCTGATTGTCGTAAGCCAAAAGGCTGTTGAGATAAATCTGCTGATTCACCTGGAAATTGGTCACCTTGATGGTTAATTCAAAAGTTTGAGCCGCCCGGTTGCCTATACAGGAAACAAATTCCACTTTGAGGTCTTTCGAGGGATTGTTAACGGTAACCCCGGGTTTTTCTTCCTCTTTCGGAGTTTCTTCGGGCTTTTGTGTTTTTTTCCGTTGCACCGTGGTTTCGAAAGGCTGATTGCTTTCTTCCTGCACCTTGAGGCTGCCGGAATTTTCGCCGGTTCTGAACGGGTCATCGTTTTGAGCCCAGGATATGCAGGCAATAAATACTGCGGCCAGGCTGAATAGTATTTTTTTCATAGGGTTATTTCTTTTTATAATAGATTTTCCTGGAAACAAAATCGTTCCCGAATTTAAAGCGGATATCGATGTAATTGCTGTCGTCTTCGTAGCAATTGAAATCGTTGAACTTAACCACCAATAGCTCGCCCTGATAGACGGGGTTGAACTGATCGGCACAATTGGACGAAATCCTCGCCTGCTGCGAAGTCGTAATGCTGCGCTGATTGAGAACCAGGCGCACACTGACTTCTCCTGGTTTGTTGCTCACTTCTTCGACAATGATATTTTTGTAGGCTCTGCGATAATTGTTGCTCAATTGTTCCACCTGGGCGTAGCGGGGGTCGTCTTTGGTGAATTCCTGCAGAAAAGCCCTGAGTTCATTCAGAGTTTTGTCGATGAATTCAACGCTGGGGATGGTGTTCAGATCGTCGGCATATTGTTTGATGCGGGCATCCAGTTCGGCTTCGTGCGCCAGAAAAGCTTCCACCATGCGTTTGAGTTCCAAATCGGAGAAGGGATATTTTACATGGTAGTGGTAAGTACTGCTTTTGCTTTTTTTGTCGTAGATCTTTTCCCAGTAATAATCGCTGGCCCTGGACAGGGATATCTCGTTGATAAAGGGAATGTTGGCGGCTTTGGTGTTGATATAGGATTCGTATTCTTCGCTGCGTTCCCTGTGTGAGTCATTTACACTGGTTTCCCTGGTACGAATGCTTGACTCCGACAAGACCCTGGAGGCTACCGAGCCGGCCACCTGAGCTTTGAGCTGACTCAAGATCATGGTTTTGGCGCTTTCAATATCGGAGGCTTCGGACGAAACCACCAGGTAGCCCATTTCGGCTCCGTTTACCCAGCCGGGTCTGGATTTGTGGCTTTTTTCTTCCACCTTCTGAGCCATGCACAACAGAGGGCATAGCAGCAGGATGCTAAAGAGGATATTTTTCATAAATCATTTGTTTTAATCAGCCAGCCATTCCAGGTTGTGCTCACTTTGTTCCATTTTTGTTTTGGCTTCGAGCCGGATGCTTTGATCTATTTCCTCCAGCATTTTGAGTGATTTTTCAAAACAGGACACATTGTTGTTGAGCAGAGGCACAGACTCCAATTCAACTACGGCTTCGTAATACATTTTGCGGGCAATGAGCGATTCGGCTTTTTTTAGCAGTATGTCAC
>JAAZGQ010000422.1 GCA_012511135.1 Bacteroidales bacterium
CTTGAGGGGCACGTAAGAACGAATACGACAATTCCCTCCTAAGGTAGATTTAATCAAAATTTTGTCGGCCCGGCCTTCTTTCCAGGACAGATCCACCCGGAATCCTCCCCTGGCCCTTAGTCCTTTTACACTGCCTTCTCTCCAGGCAGAGGGCAAAGCCGGCAGTATATGCAAAGCACCATCGTGGCTTTGCAATAACATTTCGGCTATCCCTGAGGTGCAACCAAAATTGCCGTCAATCTGAAAAGGCGGATGAGCATCCAGCAAATTGGGATAGGTACCGCCGGTTTGGCTGCCGTCGGGCCGGATGGCGGGGCTGAGTTGTTCGGTGATAAGTTTCATGGCCCGGTCCCCGTCGAGCAGACGAGCCCAAAGATTCACTTTCCAGCCCATGGACCAACCCGTGGAAACATCGCCTCTGGCCTGAAGCGAAGTTTTGGCTGCCTCAAACAATTCGGGATTGCGGTAAGGCGAGATCTGGTTAGAAGGGAACAAGCCGTATAAATGCGATACATGCCGGTGGCGGTCATTGGGCCTGTCCCAGTCCTGCATCCATTCCTGCAATTGCCCCCAGCGCCCGATCTGCATTGGAGCCAGTTGTTCACGGAGCACCCGCAGGCTGTCGGCATACGACTGATCTTTGTCCAGAATTTCTGCCGCTGCCATCAGATTGGAAAACACATCGTAAATCAATTGATTGTCCATGGTAGTACCTGCTGTTATGCTCACTCCGGAACGATGAGAATTTTCGGGCGACATAGAGGGGCTTAACACCATCCAGCCATGAACCGGCTCTTTTTGTAATACATCTTTCAAAAACAGGGAAGCTCCTTTCAGCACCGGATAATACTCTTCCAGAAAGGCCCGGTCGCCCGAATAAAGATAATGCTGCCAGATGTGCTGACTCAGCCAGGCACCTCCCATGGGCCAGAGGCCGTAAAAAGCCCCGTCCACTACCCCGCTAATGCGCCAGCGATCGGTATTGTGGTGAATACACCAACCTCTGGCGCCATAAATTTGATCAGCTGCCTGGGTTCCGGTAAGAGAAAGATCGCGGAGCATGGCAAAAAGCGGCTCGTGTGTTTCCGGTAAATTACAGACCTCGGCCGGCCAGTAATTCATTTCTGTATTGATGTTTACCGTGTATTTGCTGTCCCAGGCCGGGCTGAGTTTATCGGTCCACAGGCCTTGCAAAGTGGCAGGCTGAGTACCAGGCATGGAACTGCTGATTAATAAATAGCGGCCGAACTGAAAATACAGGGCGGCCAACTGAGGATCTTTACCTTCTTTGAACTGTTCCAAGCGTTGGTTTGTAGGCAAATTCACAGCAGCGCTGCTTCCCAGGTTTAAATCAACTCTCTCGAACAGTGGTCGGTATATGGCAATATGGTCTTTGCGCAATTGCCTGTAAGATTTGGCAAAGGCTGCATCCATTACAGACTGTGCCAACTGGTCGGGATCGCCGCTGATGTCGTTGTAGTCTTTCACATTACTGGCCATCGAAACAAACAAACCCAACCTGTCGGCTTTGTGCACCAGCAATGACTGCTCTTTGAGTTCCAGGCTACCACCTTCCAGTTTAGGTTTAACGATGACCGTGAAATCCACTGCACCTTTCTTGTTTTCCCGGCTGCTGCTTGTGGCCCTCAGGTACAAAGCTGATTGTGCTGTTTCCAGTCTGTGTCCCGGATGTTCGCCGTTTAGTTTTATTTCCATATCCAGGGCTCCGGGGCGATCGGCCGAGATTTCCATTACAATGAGATCGTCACTGAAAGAACTAAAGATTTCGCGACGAAACTCAATGCCCTGACGCCGGTATTCAACATTGAGTAAAGCTTTGTCCAGACTCAGCTCACGACGGTAATCCTCTACCGGACCTTCTCCCTGCTGATGCAGAAACAAACGGCCCAAAGGCTGGTAACACATGCCGTGATTGCCCTCGTCTCCTGCGTCTTTGGGCAAAACACCAAAAGCCAGGTCTTGAGCTTCCTGGTATTTCCCCTCGAAAATCAGTTTACGGATTTCGGGCAGCAGAGGCTTCAGTTCCGGCTGGATATTGTTGCCCGGGCCTCCGGACCAGACATTTTCTTCGTTTAATTGCAAATGTTCGGTTTCAACACCGCCAAAAACCATGGCCCCCAGGCGGCCGTTGCCTATAGGCAAGGCTTCTTCCCATATCGCTGCGGGCTGTTCATAAAACAAGTGCATCGGATTTTCCTCTGTAGAGGATTTAGGAATACCTTGTTCGCCACATGCTGCAAATACTAAAGCTATGCCGACTAATAAAAGAGTTGTTTTTTTCATCTTCAATACTTTAAAAAGAGGTGGTCTTAGGATTTATATATTTTCTTACGATCAAAATTGTAA
>JAAZGQ010000423.1 GCA_012511135.1 Bacteroidales bacterium
GAGATCAACGTTACCGCCGGCATCGCATTTTACCTGCACTATGGAAAAGCCTGCCTGGGCAGCACTGGCAGGATTGGTTCCGTGTGCTGAGTCCGGGATAAGGATCAGATCTCTGGCAGATTGATTATGGGCTTTAAGATATTCCCTGATCACCCTTAGTCCGGTATATTCGCCGGCAGCTCCCGAATTGGGCTGCAAGGAGCAGGCCGTAAAACCGGTGAGAGCTGCAAGTTCTTGCTCCAGGCTGTGGATCATGCTGAGGTAACCGGCTGCCTGTTCCTTGGGTACCAAAGGATGGATTTGTCCGAATTCCGGCCGGCTCAGCGGCAGCATTTCCGAAGCGGCATTGAGCTTCATGGTGCAGGAGCCCAGCGAAATCATGGAGTGAACCAGCGAGATGTCCTTGCGTTCCAGTTGTTTGATGTAGCGCATCATGGCTGTTTCGGAATGATAGGAGTTGAAAACAGGCTGTTGCAATACCTGCTCTTTGCGCAGCAGGCTATCGTCCAAAGCGGAGATACTGTTCCAGTCCTCTTCTTCTACAGGCACCGGAAAATTACCGGCAGCCGAGGCAAAAACTTCGATCAGTTCGCTCAAGGCTTGTGCATCGACGGTTTCGTCCAGGCTCAGACCCAGGCTTTTGCCGTCTGGATAATAGTATAAGTTAATCTTTGCAGCTTCGGCGGCTTTACGCAAGGCATGGGTGCTGAGGCCTTCGGGTAATTTGATTTTCAAAGTGTCAAAAAAGGAGCTGTTTTCCTGTTCGTAGCCGTAAACTTCCAGTGCATCGTTCAGGTAGGCAGTCATGCCGTGTATGCGTGTAGCGATGTCGTGCAAACCCCGGGGGCCGTGATAAATGGCATAAAATCCCGACATGATGGCCATCAGGGCTGTGGCGGTGCAAATATTAGAAGTGGCTTTGTCTCGTTTGATATGTTGTTCGCGGGTTTGCAGAGCCAGGCGGCAGGCGGTTTTGCCCCGGCTGTCTTTGGATAGTCCGACAATGCGGCCCGTCATTTGTCGCTTAAACTCGTCGCGGGTAGCAAAGAAGGCGGCTGCCGGTCCTCCGTAGCCCATGGGAATTCCAAAACGCTGGGAAGATCCGAATACGATGTCGGCTCCCCATTTGCCGGGAGCTTCCAGCATAACCAGAGCCATCAGATCGGCAGCCACGGCCAGCTTCAGGCCAGCTTTGTGTATTCTTTCGGCAAAGCCCCGGTAATCTTCTACCTTACCTTCGGCATTGAGGTATTGTAGTATGGCTCCAAAATAGGAATTGTCCGGCTTAAAAGCAGCGTAATCGCCCAGAACCAGTTCGATTCCTTGTTCCGAACAACGGGTTTTGAGCACGGCCAGAGATTGAGCAAACAAACCCCGGTCGGCAAAAAGCTTGTTGGCTCCCGATTTCTCCTGTTCGCGGCTGCGGATGTTGTACATCATATGAGCTGCTTCGGCAGCTGAGGTGGCTTCGTCCAAGAGGGAACTGTTCGCAAGCGGCAGTCCGATGAGATCACAAACCATGGTTTGGAAATGCAGCAAAGCTTCCAGCCTGCCCTGGGAAATTTCTGCCTGATAAGGTGTGTACGAGGTGTACCAGCCCGGGTTCTCGAATACATTGCGCAGAATAACAGCCGGCGTGATGCTGCCGTACCAGCCCTGTCCGATGTAAGAGCGAAACAGTTTATTTTGGGCAGCCAGGTCTGCAATATGTTCAGCAAAACGGGCTTCGGACATGGGCTCGGTTTGCTCCGGCTCCTGAGGCAGGCGGATATCC
>JAAZGQ010000424.1 GCA_012511135.1 Bacteroidales bacterium
CGATAAGGATTATGTTCGTATAGAGAAAATCCGTATCCGGGGACAAATCGGCTCCGGGGCTATGAGTGCGCCTGCTATGTCTACCAGAGCTCCCGATGCGGGATACAGCCTGGCTGATGCAACCAAAGTGCTGATTTTCTATGGTAACGAATACGAGATGGTCGAGATCAAAAACGACGGAAGCTTTAGCGGGCGAGCTCCCCTGGGCTCTGCTTCCTGTCTGGTCTTTCTGGCCTCCGACAATCAATTTATCGGGAACTTGTTCGCCGGAGGCTGTCATTTGTTGCCTTTGGTGGCTATGGACAAAAATGTGACGAGCATTGATTTGTCCACACTTAGTTTATCGGGCAGCAGGGTAATACCTGCAAACGATCCTATTGGCACTACCATCATGCTTACTGACAAGGAACTGGCTTTTCTTACACAGGTCGACAAATATTACGAAGCCCTGGCCAGTAATATAGACATGAACAAGGATGGCCGTCCCGATGTTCAGGATGGGAAACGGATTGAATTGTATCAGAATTATGATTTCAGAGGCGGAATAGTCGGTACTATGAACAGCAATCCCTATCTTAACTCGGGGACAGAAATCAATCTCAACCAGTACGGTATCCACCTGAACGGCCCCAACAGTATTTTGGACAACACCGACAACTCCGTAGCCGAAAACGCCCGGCTCAGTGGGCCTGCCGGCAATCCTCACAACGATATTCAATCGGAAAATTGCTACATCAACAACAAGGAATTTAAATTAAATTTTCTTCGCAGGGGATAGATTTAAGAATTGCCGACATGGAATTTCTTACTTCGCCCAACGCCGAATATGACCAAGAGTACGATTATTATTCTATTACATTAAATAACCCTATCGATATGGCTTTGGTAAACGGGCTCAGTTTGAGTTATTTTGATCTCCTGGGAAATCAATACGGAGTTCATTGGCAGACACCCTAAATCAAGGGATACAATCCAGAGGATTGGCATCAGATAAGCCGGTACTGAAACATCAAATTTAAACTTGAAGTTAAGTGAGCTGGATCTCGTTCTCGGCCACCAGTTTGACATAGCCAAATTGGTCGGGCTTATTGCCCAGTTCGAATTGTTTGCGCAGACTTTTTTTACGCAAACTACTGGTGTCGCAGAGCTGAGCCAGCGATTCCTGAATATTGAACATACTGATATGACTTTCGCTCAGGTAGGGCGCCATTAAGCCTTTGCTGTGTCCCAGGCCCAGGTTGTGGCCAATTTCGTGGGCTAATACATATTTGTTGTTTATGAATTTTTCGTTGACGGCAATGTTTTTGCCGTCGGAAAATCCGACGGCTTTTTCTATTCGTTGGCAATAGCTGTTTTTACTTATTTTAAGAGGCTTGCAGAGTGTGCTTTGATCGGGAATAACACTCACCGTATTCGTGGCCAGGTCGCCGATGGGGTTCTCGTTGGCGTAAAGCTTAAAGTCCACGCGGTAATGCCGGATAGAATCAAGGCCGCTCACCCGATAATAATACTTGCCGCTTTCCAGATTCCAGAGTCGGATGGCATCGTTCAGACATTTTTCGAGGGAAGCACTACAAATAAAACAGGCAGTGATGGTGATGGTTTCGTTTTCGTGATCGACAATGATGTCTTTGTCGGCCCGGCTGAGCAGAGGCATACACAAAATAATAATAAAGAGGCTGAGTTTTTTTAGGTTTTTCATTGTAAGGCTGTAAAAGAAAAAAAAACATATAAATAACGATCGAAACAGCAGGCTGTAACACAAGAGCTGACATTTTTTTTATTCGCTTCCTTCTGCTCAAATAAATAAATATCCTTTGATGATTCAGCAGAATTAAGATATATTTGTAATTCCTGAATTTAAAAATCGCTTACTATGAATTCACACATCCGAATATCTATTAAGTTATTGTTTGTTAGTTTTCTAACTCTATTTTATCTGCTTGCTGGCGATTGTTCTCTGCAGGCGCAAAAGGCATTGTATCCCGATCAGTTTCCCCTGCAGGATGTTCGTTTGCTGGACAGCCCTTTTAAGCGGGCGATGGATTTGAATATTCAAAACCTGCTGAAATACAATATGGCTCGTTTGCTGCAGCCCTATTACAAACAAGCCGGCCTGGACAACGGAGCTGAGGCTTTTAGCAATTGGGCCGGCCTGGACGGGCACGTGGGAGGACATTACCTTTCGGCTCTGGCCATTCATTATGCCGCTACTGACGACCCACTGGCCAAGGGGCGGCTCAAAGCCAGAATGGACAGCATGCTTGTCGGCCTGAAAAGCTGTCAGCAAGCAGCGGTTCAACTGGGTCCTGAAATGGAGCATTACCTGGGAGGAGTTCCCGGCAGCAAAAACCTTTGGATCCGCTTTGCAAATGGAGATTTCAGTGCCTACAACCAGGCCTGGGTGCCCTGGTATAATGTGCACAAAATGTTTGCCGGCCTGCGTGATGCCTGGCTGTATGCAGGCGACAGCACCGCTTTGGAGATGTTTCTTGATTACTGTGACTGGGCTCTGGCGATCACTTCCGCTTTGTCCGACGCCCAGATGCAGACCATGCTCAATACCGAACACGGAGGCATGAACGAGGTGCTGGCCGATGCTTATCAACTCAGCGGAGACTTCAAGTATCTGAACGCTGCTAAACGCTTCACCCATCAATCTTTGCTTAATGGTATGGCCAACGAAAATGCCCGTTATCTGGACAATTTGCATGCCAATACTCAGGTTCCCAAATTTGTTGGTATTCAGCGTATTTATGAATTATCGCCTTCCTTGTCGGACTATGCCCGTGCTGCCGGTTTTTTCTGGAACGATGTGGCCTATCATCGCTCTCTGGCCCTGGGAGGCAACAGCCGTAACGAACATTTTATTGCTCCTGCAGCCTGCGAGGATTACGTAACTTACCGCGAAGGCCCCGAAACCTGCAATACCTACAATATGCTCAAACTGACCGAAAACCTCTTTCGCATCAGGCAAGAGGCGGCTTATGCCGACTTTTATGAGCAGGCACTCTACAATCACATTTTGTCGACACAACATCCCGAACACGGAGGCTATGTGTACTTTACTTCGGCCCGTCCCAGACATTACCGGGTGTATTCGCAGGTGAATCAGGCCATGTGGTGTTGTGTGGGCAGCGGTATGGAAAACCACGGTAAATACGGCCAGTTTATATACACTCAGCGCGCTGATTCTTTATATCTGAATTTATTTATTCCTTCGCAACTCAACTGGCGGGAGCAGGGCGTAATAATTACCCAGCAAACTGACTTCCCGTATGCAAGTTCAGCAGAAATCAGTGTTCAGATTCCCGAAGGCGGGCCCCGGAATTTCAGCCTCTGGCTGCGCCATCCTTATTGGGCCGACAGCAGCGCATACAGTATACGTATCAACGGAGAGATACTGGTGCACAACAGCAGCCCCCAAAGCTATGTCTGCATCAGCAGAAGCTGGCAGGACGGTGACGTACTGAGTGTAAATCTGCCTATGAATATTCATTACAAAACTCTGCCCAATGTGGACGAATACCTGGCTCTGATGTATGGCCCCGTGTTGCTGGGAGCCAAAGTGGATAGCAGCGGGCTGGAGGGTTTGCTGGCCGCCGAAGGCCGTATGGA
>JAAZGQ010000425.1 GCA_012511135.1 Bacteroidales bacterium
CAGGGAATCTGGGGATGTAGTATAGGTGTAGTAGCCGGATTATTTTTCTTTCCGCCCCTGGGCCTTATACTGGGTCCCATCGTTGGGGCCATAGTAGGAGAAATGGTAGCAGGTAAACAGTCGGGAGCTGCCCTTAAAGCCGGTCTGGGTTCCTTCTTTGGTTTTTTGTTGGGAACCGTGTCAAAACTGGTGGTTTCTTTCTATTTGATTTATCAGTTTGTAATCGCTCTGTTTTAAAGCAAAGTTGAGTTTAAGATATTCCTTTTTTTTCAGTCCTGCTCTTTTTGTTCCCCAGCCAAAGCCAGAGATAAGCGATTAATCCGAAAAACAAGGTGAGTGCGGTGTTAAAGCCGTGAACTGTCAGTGCAAAAGCACCGGCTGCTGTTTCGCTGATTCCGTACAGGACCATGGTATAGATCACCATGAAATGCCAGGCTCCCAGACCTCCCTGCACAGGCGCTACCATACCCAGACTGCCCATGATGTGGGCAGTGAACATGGCAATAATACCCAGGCCAAAAGGAATGTTGAAAAAATACTGCCCGATGTAAAAAGTGGCAAAATACGACAGCCAGATCAGGAAACTCCAAAAGATGAATAATCCGGGCCGTTTGAGCGCCTTTATGCTTTTCATGCCCAGCCAGAGTTTTTCGAGTCCCCGGTTGAGTTTGTCAAAAAGGGGCAATTTGCAAAAATGCCTCCATAGTAAGACCACAGCCAATACCACGACCAACAGCAGGGCCCATATTTGCCAGGAAAAAAGCAGATTTATCAGGCCATTGGCTTTATCCGGATATTCGGTAAAAAATTGCCGGAACACGTCCAGCTGTAACACCACTATGACTATCACCATAATGAGCAGGCAGATCAAATCGATCAGACGTTCGGCCAGAACTGTTCCCAGGGCTTTTGAAAAAGAAACCTGCCTGTATTGTTTCAGAATGCCGCAGCGGGCCACTTCGCCTATTCTGGGGAAAATCAGATTAGCGGCATAAGAAACGAAGACTGCCAGGGTGGTGGTCTTGGTGTCTGTTTCGGGGCAGACCGGCTCAAGCAATTGTTGCCATCGCAATCCTCTCACCACCATACCGCCGACAAAAATGAACATAAAAGCCAGCATCCATTCGTAACGAATGCCCAGTTGAAAAATCTCCTTGATGGATATCCAGTCCATGCGTTTGTATATCCATACAAAAAGTAAAATCCCCAGTAATAAAGGGACTATCCATTTCAAGAGTTTTTTTATTCGATCCATCGTGCTACAATTCGATAAATATGCTTATTTTTGTGACCACGACAAAAATACGTATATTTTGTTGCCCGTTTTCATTCTGTAGCAACAAAAATACGTCGACCGTTAAATAAAAGGACCGGTTCATGTTTGCTCCGGTTTATGTTTCATTTTTTCCCTAAAGCTGTGGATGACGATTGTAAGACCAAAGAAAGCACTGGGACAGCACTTCCTCAAGGACCTGTCTGTTGCCCTTCGTATCGCAGCTACGCTGGATGACTGCGAGGGCATGCCCGTACTCGAAGTGGGTCCGGGTACAGGCGTATTAACTAAATTTTTACTGGAAAAAGGCCATGACCTCAAGGTGGTGGAAATCGACAGGGATTCGATAGCCTATCTCTATGAGCATTTCCCCGAATTGGCTGATGGCCGTATTTTGGCCGAAGATTTCCTTAAAACGGACGTAAACGGACTTTACCAGGGCAAAGCTTTTTGTCTTATAGGCAATTATCCTTACAACATATCTTCGCAGATTTTATTCAAGGTACTCGAAAACAGAGATCAAGTGCAGTATTGTGTAGGCATGTTTCAAAAAGAAGTGGCCGAGCGCATTTGTTCTCCGGCCGGCAAGAAAAGTTACGGCATCCTGAGTGTCTTTCTTCAGGCTTATTACGATATTGACTATTTATTTACTGTAAGCGAAAAGGTTTTTGAACCTCCGCCAAAGGTGCAATCGGCTGTTATCCGTTTGAAACGTAACAG
>JAAZGQ010000426.1 GCA_012511135.1 Bacteroidales bacterium
AGATAAGTTACTGCGGTGCAAGATTTTTGCTTGACGAAATTACAGATTATAAACCTTGGCCGGATTCAGAAAGATATGTGCATGCATTATCCATTAAGGAAATTGAATTTTGTGAGCCATTTGATGTTTCAATACTTTCGGATGCCGGGGGTAAATATTGGGCAGTTAAATATATGCAAGGGGCGAAACCCATTAGAGAGGAAAAAGCAATTCATGTTCTTGATGAAACTTTCAGGAAAAATCAAATAGATGAATTGTATAGATTTCCGGAGGAACATTCAGAACCTGAGATTGATTTTACAGATGAAATAATTGAAGACGAAAAAGAAGCTCAAAAATTAGTGAAAGAAGTTCCAGAAGCAAGAATTGATATTATGGGAACTTTTCAAACGATTCATTTTGTAAACGAAACGGATAAAATAAGTGGTTTGGAAATTCTTGTAAATAATAATTTTTATTCTCTATTTCCTCATTTCCCTGAAAATAGAACCCTGCTCATTCCTGAAAATAGAATTTTCAAAACGAAAGGCGTTAAAAAAGATGGCCATATTATCCAGGGAATAAGAACGATACCAGACGGGCTCCTTTTTGTATTTAATAAGAATCAAAAAAAACCTATACAAATTAATCTTATTGAATACGAATGTTATGGAGAAAAGAAAACAAGAGGAACAGACAAATCAAATTATTTAAATACAACAATTATTCCTCAATTAATGAGGTTTGCATCTGCTTTTAGCATAATTACCGATGAAAATACCAGGAGATCAACAATCGAAAATTGGGTAGACAAAATTATTGATTATATAAATTCAAACGATGAATTATCCGGCAAAATTATTGGTTGGATTAAGGAGTTGAATCCTAAGATCAAAGAAAGATCTATTGAGAGAGAAATTGAAAAATTATTAATTGATGCATTCAAAACAAACCTGAGGGTTCTTTTGGTAATTGATGAATTAAGTACAGAGCAAAAATCGACCATACAAAATGTAATTAGTTCGTTTAAGTTAGAAAATGGTGACAATATAGAATTTGTCGGCTATGTTGTCAGATTAGTGCAGAGTATCAGTATTAATGATCATTCGGCACAATATGCCTTGACGGTGCAGTGATAAATTTTGTATAACTTTACAGCTCGATTCTTCGAAATCGAATATTAAAAAACGGTACAATGGAATTTTTACATACTACCAACTTTTCGACTTAAAATTTGGGCAATAACCAAAGAACCAGATTAATAAATTCACTTTAAAGACTAACCAAACCGACAATTTATATAATTCATGACAAAAGAACAACAACGCGACGAGCTGCATCGCGCAATATGGCAAATAGCAAACGATCTTAGGGGGAGTGTGGATGGTTGGGATTTTAAATCCTATGTGCTGGGGATGTTGTTTTACAGGTTTATTTCCGAGAATCTTAGTTCTTATATTAATGGGGGTGAGCAAGGTGCAGGAAACAGCAGTTTCGATTATTCAAAAATTTCTGATGCGGATGCTGAGTTTGGACGGGCAGATACTGTCAAGGAAAAAGGCTTTTATATCTTGCCTTCGGAGTTGTTTGTGAATGTTCAGCAGAAGGCCAGGAATGATGCCAATTTGAATGAAACACTGAGCCGGGTTTTCAAGAATATCGAAAATTCAGCCAAGGGAACCGAGAGCGAAGACGACTTGAAAGGTTTGTTTGATGATATCGATGTAAACAGCAACAAGCTGGGTGGTACAGTTCAAAAAAGAAACGAGAAACTGGTTAAAATACTCGAAGCCATTGGAGGATTGAAATTGGGCGATTACCAGGATAATACCATCGACACCTTTGGCGATGCCTACGAGTTTCTAATGACCATGTATGCCAGCAATGCCGGTAAATCGGGGGGTGAATTTTTTACTCCGCAGGAAGTTTCTGAATTGCTGGCCGAAATGACGGTTGTGGGGAAAAAGCAGGTGAATAAAGTCTATGATCCGGCTTGTGGCTCGGGTTCTTTGTTGTTGAAATTTGCCAAAGTGCTGGGCAAAGAAAACGTGCGACAGGGCTTTTTCGGGCAGGAGGTGAATATTACCACCTACAATCTTTGCCGGATCAATATGTTTTTGCACGACGTGAACTACGAAAGATTCGATATTGCTCACGGCGATACCCTTACCGACCCAAAACACTGGGACGATGAACCCTTCGATGCCATTGTTTCCAATCCACCGTACTCCATCAAATGGGAAGGCGATGCCAACCCGCTTTTAATTAACGACCCCCGTTTTTCGCCTGCCGGAGTGCTGGCTCCCAAAAGCAAAGCCGACCTGGCCTTTACCATGCACATGCTTTCGTGGCTTTCGACTTCGGGCACGGCGGCCATTGTCGAGTTTCCGGGCGTCTTGTACCGTGGAGGTGCCGAACAAAAAATCAGGAAATACCTGGTGGACAACAATTATATTGATAGCATTATTCAGCTTCCGCCCGATTTGTTTTTTGGCACAACCATTGCCACCTGCATTATTGTCATCAAAAAGAGCAAAAAAGACAATGCCACACTGTTTATTGATGCATCGGCCGAGTTTGTGCGTGGCGGCAACAAAAACAAACTTTCGGACAACAACCGCCAGCGGATATTAAAAGCCTTTATTGAACGAAAAAGCGAAGATTATTTTTGCCGCCTGGTGCCCAACAGCGAAATTGCCGAAAACGATTACAACATTGCCGTCAGCAGCTATGTAGAGCAGGAAAACACCACCGAGGAAGTGGATATTGAAAAACTCAATGCCCACATTGCCGAAATCGTCATACGCCAAAACAAACTTCGGGCAGCTATTGATGAGATAGTTGCCGATTTGGAAGGAG
>JAAZGQ010000427.1 GCA_012511135.1 Bacteroidales bacterium
AATACGGTATTTATGTGGTTGCCGAAGCCAACGTCGAAAGCCATGGCCTGGGTTATGGTGAAAGAACCCCGGCTAAACGCCCTGATTACGCGCTGGCTCATATGGAGCGCAATCAGCGTAATGTGAAGAGAAGTTTCAACCATCCTTCGGTTATCTTCTGGTCTATGGGCAACGAGGCCGGTTTTGGACCTAATTTTGAAATGTGTTACAAATGGATCAAGGCCGAAGATCCCTCTCGTCCGGTACAATACGAACAAGCCAGGACCAATGAGTTTACCGACATTTTCTGCCCTATGTATTACGGCTATAACAACTGCATACGCTATAGTGAAGGCGATATACAAAAACCTTTGATTCAATGCGAATATGCACATGCTATGGGTAATTCCGTAGGGGGCATCAAGGAATATTGGGATCTGGTACGTAAATACCCCAAATACCAGGGTGGTTTTATCTGGGACTATGTGGATCAGTCTTTGCGTAAATTCGATAAAAACGGCGTCATGTTTTACGCCTACGGCGGAGACTTCAACCTGTACGATGCCAGTGACGGCAATTTCTGCGATAATGGCCTGATCAGTCCCGACCGGCTGCCCAATCCTCATTTTCACGAAGTCGGGCATGTGTATCAATCCATCTGGGCTAGTGCAGATGAGTTGGAAAAAGGACAGATCAAGCTATACAACGAAAACTTCTTCCGTGACCTGAGCGCTTATTATGCCGAATGGGTATTACTGGTTGACGGCCAGGCGTACCAGAGCGGTATTGTTGATAGAATTGAGCTTAAAGCCCAACAAACTGCTGTCCTCAAGCTTGATTACGACTTAAACGGCATAGCACCGGACAAAGAAATTTTACTGAATATAGCCTTTAAACTAAAAAAAGCTGAGCAACTATTGCCTGCCGGTTTTGTGGTTGCAAAAAATCAACTCTTTGTACGCGATCGCGGGGAAAATGTTTTGAACTTTGGTAATCTCCAGACTGCCAACATGGAAGTACAAGCTCCTAAAATTATCGAAAACGATTGGAGATTCCTTATCATCGAAGCGGACAATTACCGCATAGAATTCAACAAACACAGCGGCTATCTGAGCAAATGGCAAGTACGGGGAACTGACTTGCTGAACGAAGGCGGCAGCCTCACGCCCAATTTCTGGCGCGCTCCCACCGACAATGATTTTGGAGCCAATCTGCAGCAAAAGCTGGCTGTCTGGAAGAATCCGGGTTTAAGGCTGGAATCCTTCGAACATGCCATAGAAGAAGACATGGTGGTGATCAAAGCTAAGTACGATATGCGCTCAGTTTCTTCCAAACTCGACCTGACATACCGCATCAACAATCAGGGCAGTATAGAAGTCAGCCAAAAAATGACCGCTGGTGCCGATGCCAAAGCGCCTGAATTGTTTCGCTTCGGTATGCAACTGCAGATGCCATTGCTCATGGATAAGATCGAATATTACGGCCGCGGACCCATCGAAAATTACGCGGACAGAAACAATTCGACCGACTTGGGTATCTACAGGCAAAGCGTTGAAGAGCAATTCTATCCTTACATCAGACCCCAGGAAAACGGAACCAAAACCGATATTCGCTGGTGGAAACAGAGCAATGCTGCCGGCAGAGGCATAAAGATCAGCTCAGTTGCTCCTTTCTCGGCTTCGGCTCTGAATTATTCCATAGAATCACTGGATGACGGTTACAATAAGGGACAGAGACATTCGCAACAAATACCCAAGCTGGATTATACCAACCTGTGCATCGACAAAGTGCAAATGGGTCTGGGTAGTGTAAACAGCTGGGGAGCCATGCCCAGAGACGAATATCGCCTGCCGCATCAGGATTACGAATTCCAATTTTTGATGGAAGTGCGCTAAACTTAATTTCAAAATAAAAAAAGCCCGGATTTGGTACCGGGCTTTTTTTATGCCATCAACAGGCAAAGTAATTCACGCATCAATTCCGAATCTGCCAGGGCTGCCTGTTCAAAACCCTTGAGTCTGGCATCATAATGCCTTATTAAACTGATATTACGCATAGCCTTTTGTGCGTTATAATGCTGAGCTCCGAGTTGATAGTTTTTTACCAAAAAGGGGGGAATCCCCAGCTGAGAAGCAACATTGGAAGAGGATTTATCGGGCAGATAATGGTAAATCAGCAGTTTGGAAAAATAATCAAACAAAGTGATCAGGGTGACCACCATGGCATTGTTTTTCGGATTACGGGCAAAGTATTGAGCAATTTGCTGGGCTTTGAACTGGTCTTTTAGCTTGATGGCATCGATGAGTTCAAAATTATTGTATTCCTTGCTGACGCCAATATTCAGTTCAACCATGGCCGCTGTAATTTTATGCGGTTTGGTTTTGAGTAATAATTTCAGTTTGTCCAGTTCTCCCACTATACGCCCCAAATCTGTGCCCAAAAAATCGGCCAGCATTTGTGCCGCTTTGGCTTCGACCTGTATCTCCTGTTCCGACAAATAACGAGTGATCCAGGCGGGTATCTGGTTGTCGTAAATCTTTTTGGATTCAAATAAAAGAGCCGATTTCTCCAGGGCTGAATAGAGTTTTCTTCGTTTATCCAAGCTCTTGTATTTATAATTTATAATCAGGATGGTCGAAGGCATAGGCTGCTGAACATAAAGCAAAAAATCTTCTTCGAAATTGCGAATCATTTGGGCTTCGCGTACCAGAATTAGCTGATAAGGCCCCAACATGGGATACCGCCGTGCTTCGTTAATGAGCTGAGCAACACTAATATCCTTACCGTAGAGAATGCGCTGGTCAAAATCCTGCTGACTTTCGGTCAAAACGACTTTAAGCAGGCGATTGCTTATCTCATCAATATAATAAGGCTCCTCTCCCATCAAAAAATAAATAGGATGCCAGTTTCCGGCTTCTATTTCCCGAATGACTTCCTGGACATTCTCTGTTTTTTTGGCCATAAGAATCCTGATTTCACAAGTATTGGCGTATCTTTGAATACAAATTGATTCCAAAAATACGAAATGTTTATATTAAACCTGCCCGGCTTCGAATACAAATTGCGTAAAAAAGAAGGCAAGAAATTTATCTTCGATGATTTCAGACGAAAATTTGTTCAGCTCAGCCCCGAAGAATGGGTCCGGCAACATTTTTGTCATTACCTGATTGCCCATAAAAACTATCCTGCCGGCCGGATTGCCAACGAATGCAGCATACGCCTGGAGGGCCTGAGCAAACGTTGCGACACCATTGTCTACAATGCTCAAATGGAAGTATTTATGCTGGTAGAATACAAAGCCCCCGATGTAATCCTCCATCAGGAAGTATTCAATCAGATTGTACGCTATAATTGGGTTTTGAAAGCCAAATACCTAACAGTCAGTAATGGAATGAATCATTACTGCTGCAGGATGGATTACGAAAATAATAAAGTGGAATTCCTGGAAGAGATTCCTGATTACAGCGAAGACCGAAAAACGTAATTATTTCTTGGTAACCGGTTCTGCCGGCGCTTCCACTCCGGCCAGTTCAGGATCGACCATAATTCGGCCACAGTATTCGCAAACAATCACTTTTTTGCGCATCCTGATATCCATTTGCCTTTGAGGCGGAATTTTATTGTAACAACCACCGCAGGCATCACGCTGTACATATACCACAGCCAGGCCATTTCTTGCATTTTTGCGTATGCGTTTGAAGGCTTGAAGCAACCTTGGTTCTATGCGGCTTTCAATCTCTTTGGCTTTTTCTCTGAGAGTTTCTTCTTCGGAGCGGGTTTCCGAAATAATTTCTTCCAATTCAGATTGCTTCACTTCCAGGTCTTTACGTCTTTCGTCCAATTCTTCCTGGGC
>JAAZGQ010000049.1 GCA_012511135.1 Bacteroidales bacterium
GTCTTTTACAACATTCTAACTGATTCACAACTGCACGACAGTCAAAAGAATCTTAGTAACCCCGTCGCTGTGGGTATGTTGGCCAGAAACAATACAAAAAGCTACAGGATATCGCCCAATTTTTCTTTGCGCTATGATTTGTTGGATCCCATGGAATATGAATCTTCGTTGACATTGAATTCTACGGTATCCTTCAGTCTGGGAAATAACCAGGGAACTACTTTTTTGCCCAGTGAAATATCCAATGCTGTGTGGAACAGCGATAAAGTAAATTTGGCCAGTAACTCCGAAAGCGAAAGCCTGGACATGCAGTTTTCGGCACGGCTCAATTACAGGCCGATGTTCAAAAACCGCGACCACAGCCTGATGTTGAATGCTTCTTTCCGTGTTAATACAGGCACATCCGGCTCTTTGAGTCTTTCTTCTTACGGTATTCCTTCTTCGGATATTCGTGACGCAACGGTAGCCTCCTTTTTGGGCTCTACCAGCAGTTCTACCAGCGAAAACCGTTCATTAAACTATTCCTGGAGCGGACACTATGCCTACAAAGGACGTTATATTTTTGATTTCACGGCCACTATTAACGGTAGCTCCCGATTCGGTGATAATTTCAAATTCGGCTTGTTTCCGGGTATCTCCGGTAAGTGGATCGTTTCGGACGAACCTTTTTGGGACGATTACAGACACATTGTTAATATGTTTGCTTTCCGTCCCAGCTGGGGTATTTCCGGCACTCAACCGAGTACCGAATACATACACCTGAGCCGTTATACCAATTACCAATACGGATACATTGATATGATTGCCGTTTATCCCATTAACATCAGGCTGACTGATTTAAGATGGGAAACAACCAATCAGACCAACCTGGGTGCTGATATCGAATTTTTGAATGGAAAGTATGCCCTGGATTTGAATTATTATTATAAGCATACAACCGATTTGTTGTTCAATAATATTTCGATACCTAACCATACCGGTTACACTTCTTTGAACGCCCGTAACGGTGGAACCATGAACAATAGCGGATGGGAGGCTAACTTTCATGTACGTGACCTGATTAAAGTTGGCAAATTCAACATGTCTTTTAATTTCAACACAGCCAACAACCGCAATATTATTGTAGAGTTGGATGATGATATTCTGGCTACCTACAATCCCGATTATACCTATTCAAACGGAGAATACCTGACTCGTATTCAGGAGGGTAATCCCTATGGTTCGATATATGGATTCAGGTACAAAGGGGTATACGAGTACAATGATTACATCGAAGGAGTACAGGAAAGTGCTCCGGTGGTTCGTGACAAAAACGAAGATGTTATTTTGGATGCTGATGGCCAAACCAAACCCATGTATTATGCTTACGGTAGTTCGGCTCAATATGAATTTAAGGGAGGCGATGCCATTTACGAAGACATCAATCACGACGGCAGCATAGATGAATTGGACATAGTCTACCTGGGCAATTCTCTGCCTAAATTCATGGGTGGTTTTGGCTCTACTTTGCGTTGGAAACAATTGTCCTGTAATCTCTTTTTCAATTTCCGTGTGGGAAACAAAGTGGTTAATTCTGCCCGAATGATGGCCGAAAACATGTACACCAACGATAACCAAAGTATTGCAGTAAACTGGCGTTGGCGCAAAGAAGGAGACAAAACTCAAATGCCCCGTGCCTTGTATAATTACGGTTATAACTGGCTGGGAAGTGACCGTTATGTGGAAGACGCTTCGTTTCTGCGCTTCAAATACATGACTTTTAATTATGCAGTACCACTTCAGTACCTTAAACCCTACAAGCTGAATACATTGAGTTTTTATCTGACTTTCCAGAATTTACTCGTTTTTACCAATTACACCGGTGTTGATCCCGAGGTTGGATATGGTTCTACTTCCGTTGCCAAAGACGCCAGTAAAACTCCCCGCTCCAAAGACTTTACCATGGGAATTAAAATTGGATTCTAAGCTTTTAAAAATCAAACAATGAAAACAATAGTCCAAAAAATAAAAATAGTTTTCCTGAGCGTTTTATTAAGCCTGGGGATGAATTCCTGTCAGGATTGGTTGACCGTTTTTCCCGAAGGTGAACTTATTCTGGAAGACTTCTGGAAGGAAGGATCACATGTGGAATCGGTGGTGGGATCTTGTTACAGGTCTTTGATAGAACCAACCTGCATAGAACGCATGATAGTCTGGGGTGAAGCCCGTTCCGACAATATGGTAGCCGGTCCCGATACCAAAAAGGATCTGTCAGATATTTTAGATGTAAACATTGTAACTACCAACAGCTATGCAGACTGGTCGAGTTTTTATACCGTGATCAATTACTGCAACACGGTTTTGTTTTATGCTCCAGGGGTTGTAAAAATAGACAACACCTACACGAGAAACCAGATGAATACACACAGGGCAGAAGCACTTTCTATACGGGCACTTTGTTATTTTTATTTAGTACGTGCTTTCAGAGATGTTCCTTATGTGACTCATCCCAGTGTAGATGGTGCGGAAGACTTCACACTGCCCAAAACCGAAGGACACCTCATTTTGGATTCCCTTATTCAAGATCTTAAAGAAGCCAAAATGTACGCTCAAAGTATGTATGGTGCTACTAACATCAGGCACAACAAGGGCCGGTTTACCAAGCAATCTATCAGGGCTCTGCTGGCAGATATTTATCTTTGGCAGGGACGTTATCAGGAATGTGTGAACGAATGCCAGGAATTTCTTCGCGAAAATGCAGCCTTGCCCGTTGCCAACCAATTGCGCTTGTTGAACGCTGATTTTATGTATTCCGAAGTGTTTACCCGTGGGAATTCAACCGAGAGTATTCTGGAATTGCAGTTTTCTGACGATGCTGTTCGCAATACGGCCGTTGATAATTTGTACGGTGGTGCAATGGGAGGATCTGCCGGGTCACTGACAGCCCCCCTGACTTCAATGGATTATACACCGGGAAGTATGTCATCTCCTTATAGGGCTACAGATGTGCGTGGTATAAACTTTATTCGGGGTGGCGGAGCGAACGGCTATCTTTTTATCAACAAATACGTGGGTAATGCCCCGGTTCAGCAAGGGAACATTATATCTTATGGTATCAGGGGTTCCACCAGTAACTTCATATTATACCGTCTTTCTGATATTTACCTGATGCAAGCAGAAGCCCTTAATGAGTTGGGTGAAGAAAATCTGGAACAAGTGCTTTCGCTGGTGAATCAAACCTACATGCGTTCAAATCCTTCCCTGAGTGATTCTCTGAGTATAATCAACTACAACGATGTGGAAAGTATGCGGGAATTGGTGCTTCTGGAGCGTCAGCGTGAATTTATGTTCGAAGGTAAACGTTGGTTTGATCTGGTTAGAATGGTCAACAAAGGGGAACCTATTTTTAAATTAACCAACAAAGTATCTCAAAAGTTTAGTATGGAAGCCGGAGCATTTATATTGGCTGTTAGTAAAATGTCCAAGATAGATGCCTTGTATTTTCCAATTTTGCAGGACGAAATTCTTGCTAACGACAAACTGGTTCAGAATCCCTTTTATCAGTTAGAAGAAACATCTGCCAAGAATTGATGCTTACTAAATACGATTAATAAATAGACTCAATATGAAGCATTTAATTAAAAACGTTTTGTTCATAGCCTTAGCCATAGGCTTGTTTTCCTGCAATCAGACTTGGGAAGAGCATTACAAGACGCAAAATGAGGCCTTGATCGAGAAAAAATTGATGGAGCTCATATACGAACAGCCCGAATTGAGCTTGTTCACTGCTATGCTTGAAAAAACAGGTTACGACAAAGTTTTGGCGGCCAGTCAGGTATATACCGTTTGGGCACCAAACAACGATGCTCTGGCTACTGTTGATACAAGCAACATAAACGAACTGAACAAGATAGTCCGCAATCACATTGCCCGTTTTTCTCGCCCCAGTTCCGGTGTTCAAAACGAGGCCGTAAGTATGTTGAACAAAAAGAATGTGCATTTTGTTCGTGAGGACCAGAATCTTGTTTTCGGCGACAGAACAGTGCTGGAACAGGATTTGTCAGTTGGTAATGGCATTTTGCACATTATCGACGGCCTGGTCACTTTCTATCCAAATGTATGGGAATATCTCGGCAGTGCTGACGGAGTCGATTCACTACGCAATTACATGTATTCTTTTGAAGAATACTTTTTTGACGAAGAAAACAGTTTGGTTGTTGGAATAAACGATTTGGGACAAACTGTTTATGACTCCATTATTATTTACTCCAATCTTTTGTTTGATTTTCTGGGAGAGCTCAATAACGAGGACAGTCTTTATACAATGTTGATTCCGGACAATCAAGCCTGGACCGAAGCTTATGACACAATTAGTTCTTATTATAAGTTTTCCGGTTCTGTTGCAGGAGACAGTATAGAGAAAGCAGAGGCCGATTTAATGCAAAGTTCTGTATCCAAGCTTGTCATCACGAAAGATTTGATATTCAGAGAGAATCTGAGCAAAGACCAAATTTTAGCCCGCGATAGCCTGATATCCTCAGGAGGAAATGTTTTTAAGAATCCCGGTTTTTTGTTTAATAATTCTACGGATTCCACTATGAGCAATGGCAGGTGTTTCATAACCAACAAACTTAATTATACCACCGATGTGTGGTGTAAACCCATTGTTGTAGAGGCCGAGGATGTCAGAGGCCGTTTGTTCGAACGCTGCCAATTGTACAACAGGGACACTTACCGTTCCTGGTTGGATTCTGCGGTATCCAATTCCGGTTATGTGGAAGTATCTCCCTCCTCAACCAGTGCGCAGCCGGTGGTGAGTTTTGACATACCTAATACGCTGAGTACAGCCTACAATATTTATTGTGTATTTGTTCCGGCTAATGTCAATAACAAGAACATGGATACAACAAGATTGTTGCCTACCAAAATACGTTATTCTGTTGATTATTTAAATGCCA
>JAAZGQ010000428.1 GCA_012511135.1 Bacteroidales bacterium
GCCGTCGCAGCCGATTTGCCTGGCCAGAGGAATGGCACCCAGCTTCTGGCGTTTCAGGATCATCCAGTCGCAAACCGAAATAGGGAAAGGGGTAGATCCGGCTCCCTGAACGGCCTGAGCCGTTTCCATACCCGGCCATATCCCATTTTCAATCTCCTTCATTTTAAGTTTGGAAGGATCTATCTTGACGTATTTAATGCGTTGACGTCTCCAGGTATAGGCAATGTGCACATAGCCGTCGGAGGATTGAATGACGCAGGGATAGGAATACTGACTGATGGGGGAATCTTCGAGCACCAAAGAGGCATACCAGTTCTTTCCGTCTTTGGACAAAGCCACGTTCAAAGGAGTTCTGGCTCCTTTTACCTCACCGGCGGGAGGTTCAACATGATTGTAAACCAATAAATGCCTGCCGTCTTTCAACGTTACGGCATCTGTGCCTGAATTGTTGTTGGGTAAGCCCACACCCTGCATGTCAGACCAGGTCTGACCGCGATCCGAAGACCATAGGGAACCGACCATCCTGTTACGGGTGCGACAAAGCATTTGTAAATCTCCGTTTTCGTGGAACAAAATGCTGGGCTGAATAGCTGACCATTCTTTGGGATCATTCAATGGACCAATCTGAGTCCAGGTTTTGCCTTTGTCTTCGGTGACATCAATATGCAGTCTCCATCCATGGTTTTCGGTACTTGAAGGGCAAAATAATTTTCCATCCACCATTACCGGTTTGTTTTTGACCGGGCCTATGATGCCTTCGGGTAATTTTTCTTCTTCGGTCCAGGTTTTACCGTTGTCGAAGGAGCGTTTCATACAGGCCCACCAGGATCCCGGGCTGGGACCAACCTTGTAAAACAACAACAGTTCTTCGCCGGGCACCTGGAACAATACCGGGTTCCAGCAGGGATAACGCAGGCTTTCGTCTACTACTCCATCAGCAACTTTCTGAGGCTCAGTCCAGCTTCCGTTTTCGTTGCGGCAAATCCAGATGCTGGCATCGGGATGGCGTTCTTTGGTTCCTCCAAAAAAAGTCAAAACCAAGCCTTCGGGGGTTTCAACCAAGGATGAGGAGTGACATTCCGGAAAAGAAGCCTTTTCGTAAACAAACTCGTCCACGAGAATTCCCTTTTTCCATTCCGGCCCTTGCTGGCAAGCCGAAAAGGCGAGCACGAAGCTTAAAGCTAAAATTATATTTCTTGTCTTCATAATAAATTGGTTTTTAATATTATTTCCCCGCAGCGGCGGCGGCGGCCTTTTCGGCTTTTCTCTTATCAGTATAGTCTTTGTACATCTGCTTCCAGTTGCGACCGTTTTCGTTGAGGTATTGTTCGTTTTTGGTTTTGTAAATTTCAAAGATTCCAGAAACAGCTTTCATGTTTTTCATGTCGATGGCCTGGTCGCGAGCCATTTTCAGATTCTCAAGAATAACAGCTTCTTCTTTGGCAGTAAGATTTGGCACGATAGACCTGTATCCATTCAGGGTAAATTCCACCTTACCTATGGTGTATTGATCGTAGATGATTTCTATCTGCTCTTCACTCAAATCCTTGCGCAAACCTTCCAGCAGAGCAGCACGTACCGATTTTGGTATACCGGAGTCAGCAATAATTTCTCTGTCCAGTGCTGAAAGGACTTTGCCCGTAGTAGGATTAATGCTGCCATCGGGAACCAAATTGATGTTTTCGTTGTGCCAGTCACGTACGGCTTTTAGATGTGTAGCAATTACAGCACTAAGTCTGGCTTCTTTGGCCGGATCGTTTAATTTTAAAGCTTCCACATAGGAAGCTGCTTTTTTGTCCATACTTTCGTCGGATTTTCTTTTGGCCTCGGCGGCTTTGGCTTCGGCTTCAGCCTGACTGAGCTGAGCTCTCTGTCTTTGAGCGGAAAGTGGTTGAATCATACAAGCACTCAACAATAACATTCCGCAAAGTTTAATCATAACAGTTTTCATACAAAATAGGATTAGGGGTTAGAAATATACTATTCTTTTATTTTTCGAATGCCGGGCTTGATCCTGGCCAATTTGCCGGAGAAATAATAATCGCCGGAAACTAATTCCATAATAACATTCCCGTTTTCCAGGCCAAGAATATGAACTCCTTCTACCTGGTCAATCAGCCGACCATCGTCGTAAATGTCTTTGATGTCGGCAGCCGGATATCTAAATCTGGCCTTGGTGTTGACAGGGACTATCACCTGCCAGACAAAATCATCGGCTGTTTTAATCCAGGAACTGGAAATGGCTCCGTTTCGGGTTTCCATGCGGGTTTTTGCAAAATAAATACCCGGAGGGAATACGGCATCAAGACTGAAATGACTGAATCCTGATTCCAGGCTTTTCAAACCGCATAAATGCTCAAAAAACCATAAGATAAAATCACCTTCTACTTCTTTAAGTTCAGAGGCAAGGCGATACGTCAGGTCAGCTCTGCCCCAGGCAGACAGCGTCCGATACAAATATTGCTTACCCAGGTCGCCACAAGCCGCTTTACCCTTATGCTCTATGGCAACAGACTGCTCAATGTGACGGAATACTTTTTCTGCCTGCTTTTCTTCACACAAACCCAGACTGAGGGAGACTAAGTTTGCTGTCAGAGTATTGTTTTCGTAGTGTTGGTTTTCGGAATTGTAAAACTGCTTATTGTATGCCTCACGCAGGTTATCGGCCCAGTCTGCATAATAAATTGTTTTGTCGGGATAATTTAAGCCTGTAGAAAAACCTTCCATTATAACGCACATACGATAAAAGATGGCTGTTGAAATTAAAGCGGCCGAAGTTGAATAAATTTTTCCGTTCAGACTATATTCCTCGGCAGGCAGCATATAATGGGCCTCTCTATTGGCGGTCATAATATAATCATCACTACCGTAGTTATTCCACAAATAAGCCAGCCATTTTTCCATGACAGAATAATGCTTTTTCAACTGACTTGTTTCGTCGTATTGTCTGTACAACATTTGGGCAACTTCCAAAAAAGCCTGGGGCTGTATTTGCACAGACATAGGCAGGCAACCCTCTTCGTCTTGGGCGGCCGCGATCTGATCCATCCATTGAAGATAGAGCTTACGGTTGTCCAACATATAGCTCTCGGCCCAGGATTGGCCAGCTTCCATGTTGACGAACACTTCAGTTTGTTTTTTATATTTTTCCAGTGTGGCTTTTTTGTATGCCTCCACCAAATTACTCAACTTAAGATCGTAGGTGTCGAAACGATTCACTGTTTCAGGCTCCGAAAATACTTGTCTGTCAGCCGGCAAAACCAGATTTTGTGTTTCGGACCAAGGGCTTCTGCCCTGATTGGTCCAAAGCATAATTTTGGCGTAATAGCTGGAGTCGCTCTGCAATGGTCTGCCCAAATAAGGAATATTATAACTTTTCGCGGCAGAGACTTTACCCGAATCCCAAAGATCCGCCGCATTTTTTTCGAGCAGTTCGGGCCGGCTGGCAATAAGTATACGGTAAGCTTCCTGGTTGATACCTCTGGGTGTCATTGCATTCATAGTCCAGCTTAGGCTGACTTGCCTGGCTCCCTCCTTTTCGTAGCTATCCAATCTGAGATTTTCAAGCTTCAGGCTTTCAATAACAGGTGATTGACAAGCACAAAACAAGCCGGTCAACAGCAGACTAAAAATAAATTTCCGGTATTTTGGCATTGTTTATCTTCTTTTGTTCTTTACTGTTTTTCTGTTAATTAATTATGACTATAAAAGCTTCCGACTTCTTTAGGATTTCTTATTGCTTAGCCGCCTCAAAAACCCGCTTAAGTTCTTCCATTCCTTTGACTGCATTGGAAGGCAAGCCTTTGCCCTCTGCTCCGAAAACCTTTAAAGCTGCATAAGGTTCAATTACAACCTTAGATTCATCAAATTGGCCTTCTGCGTTTTTGAGTCCCCTGGAGTTCAGATCCCACTGTTTTTCCAGAAAGGCATAGGTCGCCAAACGCTTTGAAAGACCATAATCGTGTCCCTCCTTGCCAAAATGGGCATTTTCGACCATATTTTCCTTGCCGTACAAAGCATAAACACTGCGAATATAAGGAAATTCCAGTTCAGGAACATCTTTGGTCCAATCCTTACCGTCCGA
>JAAZGQ010000429.1 GCA_012511135.1 Bacteroidales bacterium
AAACCTCTTGTGAAACTTTTCGATAAAATATTGTTCTCCAAATTGCGTGATGACCTGAGTGGCAACATGAACTTTTCTATTGGCGGTGGGGCCCTGCTGGAGATTGATATACAAAAATTCTGGTATGCCATCGGAATTCCCATGTTTCAGGGTTACGGTTTGTCGGAAGCCACTCCGGTAATTTCGACCAATTTCTTTACTAAACACAAACTGGGTTCTTCGGGAGCTTTGGTGGAACCTATGGAGCTGACCATCCGCGACGAAAACGGCAACATCCTTCCCACCGGACAGAAGGGCGAAATCGTCATCAAAGGTGAAAACGTCATGGCCGGCTATTGGAAAAATCCTACCGCAACGGCCGAAACCATCAAGGACGGCTGGTTGTATACCGGCGACATGGGAGCCATGGACGAAGATGGTTTTCTCTACGTCTACGGACGCTTCAAAAGCTTGCTGATTGCCAGTGACGGCGAAAAGTACAGCCCCGAAGGCATAGAAGAATCCCTGGTTACTTTGTCTCCTCACATCGATCAGGTGGTATTGTACAACAACCAAAGTCCCTATACAGTGGTCTTGATCGTACCAAACAAGGAAATGCTCAAAAAAGATATTCCTTATTACGACAATCCCGAAGGCAAAAAACAAGCCATTGAGCTTATTTGGCAGGAAATAAATGCTTTTAAAAAAGGAGGCCTGCACGAAGGAATGTTTCCGGAGCGCTGGTTGCCGGCCACTTTTGCTTTATTGCCCGAAGCCTTCACCGAGCAGAATAAATTATTGAACTCTACCATGAAAATTGTCAGGGGCAAGGTGGAAAAAATGTACGCCGATCGCATCGAATATATGATGACGGCAGCCGGTAAAGATATCTTTAACGAAAAGAACATCGAGGCTTTGTGAATCTCGTCGAGACTTTGTGAATAGAAGTGAAACTTTGTGCTTATGTATTTTGTTTGCATAAAGATATTTTGCTTTCTTTGCAATCTCCCTTTTGGGTTGTTGGTGATTTAAGTATTATTGACAGTTGGATGCGTAATAAGGGTGTTCCTGGCACAATGTTTGCAAAACATTGTGCCAGGAACATAAGAGCATTAATTACTCACAAGCCCAATAGTATCGGGCAAATCAAACTTTATGTCTGTCCGGAAAATACTTTTCTTTATTCTCTTCGTATTGGCTCTTTTGGCCATGATCGGATATTTCTTTCCAAAAGAAGGCATGCGCCTGGGCTCTGTCAAACTGAACTTTCGTTCAACCAGTGATTTATTTGCTCCTCAAAAACAACCAACAACAGCACCTGACCCCGAAGAACAACTGGCAATGATGGCGGAATCTTTTTTGAAAGAAAAGCTGGAAGCCTTAGCAGATTCTATTGACTACTATGAGCAATTTTTCCGTGAGAGCCCTGTAAGAATTCATTTTCCCGCCAACGACCCTTCCATATTGGATGGTTTTTTTGCTACTCTGGATTCCTGTCGGGCTCAAAACAGAGTGGTACGGGTTTTACATTACGGTGATTCCCAAATAGAACAGGATCGTTTATCGGCTACACTCAGAGATGGTTTACAAAAAATTGCCGGAGGAATGGGGGTAGGTTTGATTCCTGCTGTACAGCCCATTCCCTCCAGAACTCTAAGGCAGGATTATGAAGGGAACATAAGGCGTTATCTGCTGTACGGCCCTTCGGGTCTGAGAGCTCCGCACAGACGCTATGGGCCCATGGCTGCGGTTTGTGAAGTGGATAATTATGCCTATTTGATTGTGAACGCACTCAAACGCCAGGACTCGGACATCTCCAATCATTTTACAAGAATACGTTTGTTGTTGGGCAACAATTCAGCCGATTTTAAAGCTACCATTGAGTTGAAAGACCGTTACGAAACCCGGAAAATAAGCGAAGCCGGCCTTGATCTTAAAGTAATTAGCTGGGAGCTGAATCGTCCCGAGAATAGTTTCAGCATGTTTTTGAACGGTACAGCCGAAATTTACGGAATCTTGTTGGATGGTAATTCTGGTGTGGCTGTTGATAATATTCCCATGCGGGGCAGTTCGGGAAATTTGTTTACCGGTATAGACAGTAGGTTGCTCCACGCGGCTTTTCAGGCTATGGATGTACAATTGTTTCTGCTGGAATTTGGTGGTAACCGTATGCCGTCGATTCGTTCTCAGGAAGACATTGACAGCTATGTGAATGTTATTGGAAGACAGATTCGTTACCTAAAAACGCTGGTACCCGGTGCACAAGTCCTTTTTATCGGCCCGGCGGACATGTCTTGCTCTGTAGATGGAGTCATGCAGACTTATCCCTTGTTGGAAGAATTGATTGAGGGTCTCAAAAAGGTAGTTCTGGAAAACGGCGCTGCCTTTTGGGATCTCTATCAGGTAATGGGAGGGCGTAATTCTATGATTAACTGGGTAAATACCCAGCCGCCTCTGGCAGCTCCCGATTACATCCATTTTACACTTAAAGGAGCCGACAAGATTGCTGATTTACTCAACGAAAACATAGCTTTGTGCTATACCAATTATAAGTTTAGAAATAAACATAATCTAAACGATAGCAGCCGCCTCAAACTAAGTAGTATTGAATTGGGCTACAGCGATTATGCCGAAGAGTTTGAGCAATTAATCCGTGAGAACCTGAGCCCCGGAGACAGTTTACCCGAGGATCTGGACAGTGAATCGGTTTTGAATGAATTTTTGGAATTATTGCATAAAAACACAGAACGAAAACAAGAATAAAAGAATAAAAGAATAAAATCGCCTGAGGGCTTACTATTAAGCAGATAAATGGAATTACAAAACAGTTTGACCGCTGGTTGGGAATACCTTAAAAATATACTCGTATACAACGACGATGCTCCCTTGTTGTTTACACAGTTTTATTTTTGGGGCTTTTTTGCTTTGGTATTTGCTTTGTTCAGTTTGTTTCATAAGAGGAAACAGCAGCGTAATCTTTTTCTGCTTTTTGCCAGTTTGTTTTTTTACTACAAAACCAGCGGCCTGTGTTTGTTAATTCTATTGTTTTGCATTGTCTCGGATTATTTTTTGGCCGAAGGCATTTACCGTTCTGCCAAAAAAAACAGGAAAAGCTTCTTACTTGTTATAAGTGTACTGATAAATATGGCTTTGATGGCCTATTTCAAATACGCCTATTTTTTTGCCGATTTAGTGAACTCCTTGTTTGGAACCAAGTTTATTGTACAGGATATTTTTGCCATTATCGGGAACCGGGCGGCTGGAAGCCCTGTGTTTAGCGTGGATCGGATAGTGTTGCCGGTTGGGATTAGTTTTTATATTTTCCAGACCTTGAGTTATACTTTTGATGTCTACAAGGCAAAATTAAAACCAGTCAATAATATTCTGGATTATGCCTTCTTTGTGAGCTTTTTCCCTCAACTGGTGGCAGGACCCATCGTCAGGGCTTCACATTTTATACCTCAGATTTACAGAGAATTCAGACTTTCCCGTTTGCAGTTTGGTATGGCAGTCTTTTGGATCCTGAATGGCCTGATCAAGAAAATTGTTTTGGGTGATTATATTGCGGTGAATTTTATCGACCGGGTTTTTGCCAATCCTTTGATGTTTTCGGGATTCGAAAATATATCGGCCATGTTTGGCTATTCCCTTCAGGTTTATGCTGACTTTTCCGGCTATACCGATATTGCTATAGGCGTAGCTTTGCTTATGGGCTTTTATCTGCCTAAGAATTTCAATTCACCGTACAAGGCGACCAA
>JAAZGQ010000430.1 GCA_012511135.1 Bacteroidales bacterium
ACTTTTAAATCGAACAGACACAGCGTTTTCTACTGTGCGCCTCCCGAGAAAGGAGGGAACGACAACAACGAAGGCAGCATTGAGGCGCCCTTTTTCAATGTCAGCAAAGCCCTCAGCCTGATGGAGCCGGGCGATACGCTCTACCTGCGGGGCGGCACTTACCGCTACACTGCCACCATCGCGCTCGACCAAAGGGGTTCGGAGTTGGAACGCCTCTGTATTTTCAATTACCCCGGCGAAAGCCCGGTCTTGAATTTCTACGACATTTTTTCTACTTATACCAATTTGAGTTCTTCGGCCCGGGGCTCGGCCCGGGGCTTTAAAATCACCGGCGATTATTATTACCTCAAAGGCTTGGAAATTTGCCAGGCTCCCGATAACGGCATCAAAATCGAAGGCAGCCACAACATCTGCGAATTGCTTATTCTCCATCACAACGGCGACTCCGGCATACAAATCGGCCTGGGCAAAGACGATCCCGATGCTCCGGACCAGGTGGCCAACAACCTGATCAAAAACTGCGATTCCTACCGCAACCTCGATTGGGGAACCACTTACGAAAACGCCGACGGCTTTGCCTGCAAGCTCTCGCCCGGAGCCAACAACCGCTTTACCGGCTGTCGGGCCTGGCAAAACGCCGACGACGGCTGGGACTTTTACATGACTCATTACCCCATTTACCTGGATTCCTGCTGGACTTTTGGCAACGGCAATCCCGACTTGGCCAGCAAAGAAGATTTGGATTGGGAATTCGGGCAAAACAATACCATCCCCACCTCCTGGTCGGGCGACGGTAACGGCTTTAAGCTTGGAGGCGACGGCTGGGCGGCCAAACACGAGATTCGCAATTGCATCGCCTTTGACGGCCATCAGACCGGAGCCGGTTTTAACGAAAACAACAACGCCGACAGCCTGTTCATTTTTAATTGCGTCTCCTGGCAGGGCATCAAGAATTACCGCGTGCGCGCCTATCCCAGCGATATCCGCAACTGCATCAGCTTCGACGCCAAAAACAGCGGCCAGGATCAACTCTATAATTTAGCCGAAGGCACAGTGAGCCTGAACAATTCCTGGGATCAGATCGAAGGCAATGTGTTGGTGCCATACCAGACCACAACAAACGAGCTTTTTGATCAGAAATCTATCTACGACGAATTTGTCAGCACCTCCAAAGAAGACTTTCTGGCTCCCCGCCAGGCCGACGGCAGCCTGCCCGACAACGGTTTTGGCCGCCTCAAAGCCAATTCCATCTTTATAGACCGGGGCAGCAATATCGTGCGGGGCGTCGATCCTGTCAATTTCCGCCCCATGGACATTGAGCTGAGCAATTACTTTGGTTTGGCCGTCGATCTGGGAGCTTACGAATACGTTCAGCCCGACGGGCTTCCAAGAATCAGGCCCCTCAGTCCCCGTCTGCAGGCCTCGCCCAACCCCTGCCTGCTAGCTTGTATCATCGAAATGGAATTTACCGAAAAGGGCAGCGCCGAACTACTAGTCTTCGATCTGGCCGGCAAAAAACGCTACACCCAAACAATCGACCAGGTGATGGCCGGCGAAAAACGCCGTCTCCAGCTGGATATTCCCCTGCCGTCGGGCGTTTATCAGTTGGTTTTGCTCAATGGGAAAACACGGGAAATGTTGAAACTGATAAAATTGTAGGATTTTTCTCTACAAAACCTTTTATATTTCCAGGAATCACTATATTTGTGGAAAAATAGAAACAGAATGAATTTTATTGCGTTCCGGAACCGTTTTATCGAGCTCGGTTGTGTCAATACACAACAGATCAGGGCTATTTACCCGGAATTCAACTCTAACAACCTGACGCGTTGGCTTAAGCAGGGCTTGATGCTGAAGCTAAGACAAAGCTATTATTCCTTTGCTGAACTTCTGGGTCGGCCGGATTTTGCTCTCTATATCTCAAACCGCATCTATAAGCCCTCGTATATCAGTTTGCATACGGTGCTCGCCTTTTACGGGATGATACCCGAAGCGGTTACACAGATTACGGCTGTATCGTCTTTGAAAACTGCTGTGTTTCAAAATGCCTTCGGCGTTTATTCTTATAAGAC
>JAAZGQ010000431.1 GCA_012511135.1 Bacteroidales bacterium
AACCGAGAAAGACAGTCAGAAACACTCGAAACACTATCGGATTAAACCATGAAGAACTTTGTATTAAAATATATAATGAAGCTTGGACTTCCATTTGTCGGACTGATATTACTCGCTTTTTTTTCTGTCAGTCTGCAGGCTGCCGTACCGGCTTTTCCCGGTGCCGAGGGGGCAGGTGCTTATACCAGCGGCGGCCGGGGAGGGCAAATTTACCGGGTTACCAACCTGAACGATTCCGGTCCGGGTTCTTTGCGCGAGGCCGTCGAGGCCAGTGGAAAACGTATTGTAATATTTGACGTGGCAGGAATAATTGCCTTGCAGTCGACTCTAAAAATCACCAATAATGACATCACAATTGCCGGTCAGACAGCACCCGGAAAAGGGATCTGTCTTAAGAATTATCCCCTGCAGGTCGCCGCCGACAATGTAATTATCCGCTTTATCCGCAGCCGGATGGGTGAAGACGCCGGGGTGGAAGGAGACGCCATTTGGGGGCGTTACCAGCAGGACATTATCGTTGATCATTGTTCCTTTAGCTGGAGCGTAGATGAATGCGCCTCTTTTTATTCCAACAAAAACATGACCATGCAGTGGTGTACTATTTGCGAAAGCCTCAATTTGTCGGTGCATGTAAAAGAAAATCACGGTTACGGCGGTATCTGGGGCGGCTCGCCGGCCAGTTTTCATCACAACCTGATAGTTCACCATACCAGTCGGACACCCAGGCTCAGCGGAGGCGATCCCGCTACCGAAATGGTGGATGTGCGCAACAATGTCTTTTACAACTGGGGCCCCACCAACGGAGGTTACGGCGGAACAGGAGGCAACTACAATTTTGTGGGCAATTACTATAAACCCGGCCCCAGTACGGCGGTAAAGGATTTCCTCTGCAATCGTATCATGTACACAGGGCCTTCGGAACAACCCGATTCAACAGGAAATTACATTTGGGGCATTTTTCATTTTGACGACAATTATTTTGACGACGGCTGTCCCGTTCTCAGCGAAACAGCCATTGACAATTGCTCAAGGGTAAATGAAAATAATTACGTCGGCCTGCATCTTTCCACCAGCGCCAATCTGCCCGGAGGTACCAAATACGGCATCCAGTCATCCACGCCCTTTGCCTGTTTGCCCGTAAGTACCCATCAGGCCTGGGATGCTTACGACAAGGTGCTGGAGCTGGCAGGAGCCAGCCTGCAGCGCGACAAGCAGGATCAGCGTTATGTGGCCGAACTCATAGATGGCATTTATGCTTACGAAGGCAGCCGGGGCAGCACCAACGGCATTATCGATTCGCAAAACGATGTGGGTGGCTGGGATACCTATACCGGATGGAGCAGCGAAAGCGATTCCGACGGCGACGGCATGCCCGACAACTGGGAAGACATTCACAGCCTGGATCCTGCAGATCCTTTGGATGGCCCGGCTTACACTTTGTCGCAGCAGTATACCAATGTGGAGGTGTACCTGAACAGCCTGGTAGCAACTATTATGGAAGCTGGCCTCGAAGGGGCCGAATTGGACTTGAGGCCGGTTCGAAAGCCAGCTATCGTACCACAATACACCTGGACAGAAAGCGGCCTGCTGGTCCGCGAAGCCATAGGCCTGGAATTGTATACCATTGACGGGCTGTTGCTCAAAAAAGCCGATGGCAACTTAATGGACATCAATCCCGCTCCGGGCTTGTACTTGCTGAGGGTGATGGATTCAGCTTCAAAACAGCATACTGTCAAGTTGCTGAAATAAATTCCTGCCCTTATTTCGCGAAGTGATAGATAAATAAGATCTCTTCATTGAAAAAACAGATAGGATTACTGTTTTAATCCCTGTACATTTGTCTCATACAATACTGTATAACAAACCTAATAATCAATCATTATGAAACGATATGCAAAAGCCAACTGGAAAGGCAACGGAAAAGAAGGTAAAGGACTGCTGAGCACCCAGAGTACTGTTCTTGACAATAATCAATACAATTTTAGCGGACGCTTTGCAGAGGGCAGCGGCACCAATCCCGAAGAACTGATAGCAGCTGCCCACGCAGGCTGTTTTACTATGAAGCTCAGTTTTTTGTTGGGTGATGCCGGTTTTGTGCCCGAAAATCTGGATACCCGTTGTGATATTAATTTTGATACTGCCAAGGGGCGTATCGCGGGCTCACACCTCATACTGGAAGCCTCTGTTCCGGGCATTGATCCGGCCAAATTCGAAGCCTTGGTAAAAGAAGCCAAAGACACATGTCCTGTTTCTTTGTTACTCAATACAGATATTACTTACGAAGCACGCCTGGTTTAGCTGAACAGGCATCTGGCGCTGTAAAAATCGACAAGTATTGGTGAAACCTTTAATTTGATTAATTCAATAAAAAACCGAATAAATAGACCAACATGTTACAAGCAGGCGACAAAGCTCCCGACTTTAAGGGAGTAAATCAAGAAGGCGAAAACATTGCCCTAAGCGATTACAGGGGAAAAAGGGTGATTCTGTACTTTTATCCCAAAGACAACACGCCCGGTTGCACCGCCGAGGCCTGCAGCCTGAACGACAGCAACTCGTATTTTCTGGACAAAGGCTTTGTCGTCATCGGAGTCAGTCCCGATTCCGTGGAATCGCATTCGCGTTTCGCAGCCAAATACGGCTTGTCCTTCAACCTGATTGCCGATCCCGAAAAAGTCATTATTCAGGCTTACGGTGCCTGGGGCGAAAAAAAGAACTACGGCAAAACCTATATGGGGCTCTTACGTACCACTTTTGTCATTTCGGCCCAGGGCATAATCGAACAGGTTTTTCCCAAAGTCGACACCAAAAACCACGCCGATCAGCTCATTGAGGCATTGGGGATTTAGCTCTTATTGTTTCATCCAAACCATCGACTCGGGACTGCGCTGTCCTTCTTGTCTGGGTTGAATCCTATTCATCCTCAGGTAATTAGGTATGGCCAGCAGGTCTGAGCCGTCGGCCCATTTGCCTTCGATACTGACAATACCCTTGAACATATCATTGCGCCAGACTGCTTTAAAGGGATCGCTGCCCACGGCCAGGTTGATGTCTTTGTTGTCGGCTTTTTCAACATTGTAAATCATCGGTCCGTAGCGAAGTGCAGTCAGCCCCCTGAGTGCTTCAACTTTTTCGTCGGCCGTGATTTGCTGCACCTCCAGAGGAATCTCCAACTCAATACGGTCGCCCTTTTTCCAATCGCGGGTGATGGCAATGTAACCTCTGTCGGCCTTCATTTCCAGGGCTTCACCATTTACACTGAGAGATTTCAGCGTATTCAGTTCAGGCACCGAAGTGTAAAGCTCACTGGTTTTACGGTTGGGTACTCTCACATAGACGGTAAAACGCTTGTCTTCTTTGGGATTGACTGTAATAGACACCTCACCTTTCCAGGGATAATCGGTTTCCTGAACCATTTCAATATCCGTGCCGGCCACCCGTTCTACCTTGATGGTGCTGCCCACATATAAGTTACCGTAGATGCCATCTTCGCCCGTAACGTAAGTCCAGGTGGGGATGATTAGCAGA
>JAAZGQ010000432.1 GCA_012511135.1 Bacteroidales bacterium
ATATAAATTGTTCATAATTATTATTTATTTAAAACGATTTAGACTTATATTTGTCTGATTTTCTTTCAAAAATGTCCTAATATTGACCATAAATCAGATTTTCCACCTAATCTCGTGATGTATGAATAACTTAAAGTCCTTACTTCTGATTCTTTTTTTGAGTTTTGCATTCTTGTCTGCCAAAGCAATCATAACTGACCCTGAGGATCATGTGTATTATTTTTCGGGTACTCTGGCTCCTTCCAGAGCTTTCGAAATTCCGGATTTTCTGGGGGGGCAGGATTGGTCGTATGGGTCCAGCGAAGTGGTTTTACACAGAACGATGTATGAACATTTCGAATTGGCTCCTGGTGATACAGCCTATGCCCTGATTGTTAATCATCTTACCGGGACTGTGACGCTTGATTTGCCCTTTTGTGATTCTATCTATATCGAATTTTGGGGTACCGGTCGCAGAGGTATTCATATTACAAATAACCTGAACGATGACTATGCCTGGAACGCTGCCGAAGGCAACCAGGTGGTTTCTGTGGGAGGTCGTTTTCGTATTCAGGATTCAGTTAAGCTTACGCTTACACCCACGGGCCTTGACATAGGGGCCCGGCCTACCGGCCTGCTTTTTATAAACAGTATCAAGATTTACGGCATGATCGAAGAAGGCCAGGTGCCCGTTTTTGATGGCCTGCTGGCCGGCTGGGATTTTAAATACAGGCCAAAACCCAGTGGAACGGTCAATCTGGAAGAACTGGTCACCGACGAAGACGGTGTCTGGGAGACAGATTATTATCCTCTGTATGCTTCCGATCTGGGTGTTATAAGGGCCAAATTATCGTATGTGGGACCGGCTGATGGTATGCAATTGGGACACGATTGCGGCCAGCAGGCTGTTATGCTAAGTCCTGCCGGTAAAAACTCTCAACAAGGCTATCTGGACGCGACCAAACACGAAAGTTATTATCAGATAGAATGGTCCAGCCTCGGCTTTCAGGAATTGAACCTGGGCTTTGATTTTAATTTCAGGGAGTTGGCCGACAGCCTGATTGTAGTCTATTCGATCGATAATGCTCTAAGCTGGTCTTTGGCCGGAGCTTATCCTGCTTTGATGGATTATTCCGAAATGAGCTCTGTAAAACTGGAACTTCCTGAACTCACCAACAAGGCTAAGGTCCTGGTTCGTTTGTTGCCTTCGGCAGGTGATTACGATGTAAACGGTCAGTTTTTATTGGCCAATTTAGCGATCAATGGTTTTGAATACCGGGCTTACAAACCCGAAGCCTTGAATATTGCCTATGTCAATACCGCCGAGAACCGTATACGAATAGGGGAAAGAGCCATAAATACCAAAGATTCTACAGATACTGCATTATTGCCGGCTTTGATGGATCGATACAATCTTAGCATTTTTTATCCCGATTTGTACAAAGATGTTCTGGATAGTGTCAGTATAAATGCACTGTTTAAAGAGTACGATGTAGTGGTCTTGAGTGATTTTCCCGAAGACCAGGCTCAAATTTCTATATTGGCCAAATACCTGCTTGGCAACAAGCCTCTGCTGAATCTCAAAGCGCATAATTACGGCTTCGTTCAAGGCTGGAATTGGGCAAATACACAAGATGCCGCACAGGCAAACGAAATAAGCAAAACTCTTAAAATAAACCAGGCTTTTCGTTATCATCCCTTATTTAGCGGATTGAGTTTGGATACGAATAACTGTTTTACCCTGTTTGATACCCTGGTTGGAACGGAGGCCGGAATACAGGCATTGGTTACAGAAAGCTATGTGGGCTCTGAAAGTCAGATGATTGCTTCTCCATTGGAATTTCCCGGTTTGACTTCTATTCAGGAAATCAACAGCCAGCCCGAGGCCAAATATCTCTTGATCGGACTTGCATCGGAACAATACCAATATTTAAGCCAGGATGCCCTTCAGTTAATTTTTAATGCAGTAGATTATTTGGGAACTAAAACATTTTTTGCTTTACCTGATTTTGAAATGACTGCCCGGGGAGCAAGGGTAAGTACACTGAATGAATTGAAAGCGGCCTTGTCGTACGATTACGGAGCTATGCAACTGGAAGAAATTGTAATTGAACTTCTCGATTGCAAGGACGAAGACGGAGCATATCTTTTAGGCAATAATGGCCTGATTTTCCCTCAAACTTTCAAGGATTTATACATCAAAGCGGCAGAAGGCCAGCATCCGCAACTTTTTGGATCATTCAGCTCAAACAACGGCATGAAAGTACGAAAACTCCGTTTTGAGGGACTTGGTTTTGAGGTTTTGGATTCGACCCAAACAGCGTTTGATGCTGTGGAATATTCGCCCTTTTATTTAAGCAGTGTCGATTCCATCACGGAAATAATGCAAATAACCAATTGTCAATTCAAAAGACTGCCTGCCCAATACCTGGTTTACGTAGATCCGGCCGGACCTGCGCTTATTCCTGAGCTGTCTTTGGAATATTGTACTATAACGGACCAGCCCCTGTCGGGCAGAAGTCTTAACGGAGGTTTGGTTTACGTTTCAGACAAAGATTACTTTGAATGTGACCGCCTCAGTTTCCGTCACAATATTGTCAGGAATTTCGGAGGAAACAAATTATTCAGTTTGTCGAGAACCGGTACCACGGCTATTCAGCCCAATTATACAGTGACTGTCGAGAATAACTTGTTTTACAATTTTACCGACGGAGCCGATGCCAACTCTGTATTTTTGGAATACAGTCAAGAGTTGGGAGGGGGCAGCGCTGTTGTAAAAGTGAACGACAATTTATTTTACCAAAGTCTGGAAAAACCGACGTATTTACCCGACAAACTGGTATTTCCCGCGACATTGACCGAACAGCAGCTGTGGAATGTAGAGGTCCTGAATAATTATTTCTATCCCGACGACCTGATGCGCAGCGCAGGCGATACAATCAATTTGCAGGCAGCAGGAGAAGTTCAGGTGATCTATAATCAACTATTGAGTTCTGAATACACACAGGGAGCTGAGGTGTTTGAAGATGAATCGTTATTGAGCATTTCAAAATCTTCTCCCTTGTACATGGCCGGAACAGACTACGATTGTGTAGGCCCGGAACAATGTTATGTGGAACGTTTTCAAGCCGGTACCCTCAGGGTACATTCGGCCAAAGAACTCGAAAAAGCCCTGGCCATTGCTTTAGGTGGTGATGTCATTGAACTGGGAGATTGTGCCGATTCCGGAGGCAGGTACCTGCTGGGAAACAGTGGTAAACTATATCCACGTACCCAAGGCAGTCTTACAATAAAAGCAGTTCCCGGAGAGCATCCTGTGTTGTTTGGGCGTTTGTCTTCGTCCAACGGAATGAGGCTGGATACCTTATTGATCGAAGGCCTCAGCTGGGATGGCGGAGACAAGACGATTGCAGGTTACAATTCCGATGCTTACGCACCATTTTACATCAATCGCGCCGACACCATCGGCTCCGCATTCATACTTCGAGATTGCAGTTTCCGCAATCTCGATTATCAGCCAATTATTAGAACGAATGGCTGTAAATCGGCACTTATTGGAAAAATACAAATTGAAAAATGTACCTTTGACAACATGGGCTGGGAAAGAGCCTCGGGCAATCAGGGTTATCATTTTATGCAATTTGACAGTCGAAGCGATTATCAGTTGGATCATTTTGTATTCCGCAACAATATTGTAAAAAACTTCCACTGCAGCCAATTGTTTAACATCAGCCGCGATGGTTCGACATCGACAGATTCTGCTATGAGTATCAGTATAGAGCACAATACTTTCTACAAATTGGGCGGAAACGGTACTACCCAAAGACAATTCCTGGGTTTTGACAAAAATCCCAAGGGCTGCGACGTTCGGATCAGTATAAATAATAACCTTTTTTACAAACGCTGGAGCCTAACACATTACTCCATCAGCAACCTGGCTTTGTTTACCGCCGACAGCACACAACAAGTAGCATTGGAAGTGTTGAATAATTTCTTTTATCCCGAAGACGTGGTGGTTCAAAAATACGACAATGTCAATCTGGAAGTCTCGTCGGGTAACATTAAGGCTGAGTACAACAATTTGTATATGTCCACTCTCTATTTAGATTCAGTATTTCAAAACGAAGATTCTTTGCTGATTTCGACTGAATCGCCATTGTTTACAGCCGGAGTTGGCGACAGCTACGTGAGAGCGATTCAATGCTAGATGGGCGTTATTGACGGCCTTTGTCGTCCGGCGGCCAAATCGCCTGTAAGGGTCTTTTCCAAAGAAGCCGTACTCTATCTGCAGGTTGAGCAGGCTACTGAATTGGAAGTCTACAACCTGTTTGGGCAAAAAGTCGGCCAATACAGACTAATCCCCGGTATGAACAAGCTCGAAGGATTGCAGCCCTCACAGCTCTATTTATTGAGAATGGGGCGGGAGACCATTAAGCATTTAATTCAATAATTGTAAAATAAAACTATGGGAAATAGGCATATTCAGGGTATTATACCCCCCATGATTACTCCTCTCGGAGATATGAACAGCCTGGACATTCCGGGTTTAGAGAAATTAGTCGAACATATTTTATCGGGCGGAGTTCAGGGTTTGTTTATATTAGGAACCACCGGCGAGGCTCAAAGCCTGAGTTATGAACTTCGTCACGAGCTGATAGAGCGGGTTTGCCGTCAGGTAGGAAAACGGGTTCCGGTGCTGGTAGGTATTTCCGATACTTCTCTGGTGGAAAGTTTGCATTTGGCCGAAAAAGCCTTTGCCGAAGGAGCCACAGCGGTTGTGTCGGCTCCGCCCTATTATTACGCACCGGCTCAACAGGAATTGATCGATTTTTATCAGGGCCTGGCCGATGTCCTGCCTTTGCCTTTGTTTTTGTACAATATGCCTTCGCATGTTAAGGTGAAAATAGAACCCGCCACGCTCAAAGCTATAGCAGAACACCCCAATGTGATCGGCCTTAAGGATAGTTCTGCCGATATGGTGTATTTTCATTCCCTGATACAGATAATGAAAGACAAAGCGGATTTTTCCCTGTTGGTAGGCCCCGAAGAGTTGACAGCCGAAGCGGTACTTTTGGGAGCCGACGGCGGAGTGAACGGTGGAGCCAACATGTTCCCCTCGCTTTATGTAACTATGTATAAGGCTGCAAAATCACGCGATTTGGATACTGTTTTGGCATTACAGCAGCAAATAATGTACATAAGCAACAGCATTTACAAAATTGGCAAGTATGGCTCCAGTTATTTAAAGGGAGTCAAATGTGCCTGTTCCCTGCTGGGGCTTTGCAGCGATTACATGGCTCTGCCTTTTCAACGTTTTAATGCACCTGAAAGAAAACGGGTACAGCAAATTTTGGAAACCCTTGGTTATACAGTGGTCAACCCCTGATAATAATTCATAAAGACCTGCGCATGAATACCGACATTACCATACTCGATTACATTGTTTTTATTGCCTTTTTGGTGGGCATAGTATTATTTGGATCTTCTTTTTAC
>JAAZGQ010000433.1 GCA_012511135.1 Bacteroidales bacterium
TTACTGATCCATCGATTGTACTTCATAATCAGAATACTGAACAGAGCCAGCGTACCTATGGTAAAAGGAAGCACAAAAGGATGAAAGTTTGGAGACATAGGCTTGATTTATTTTTTGTCAGCCAGGGCTTTACGAATATGAATAATCAAGGAACGCAGATTCACTCCGCGTGGGCAGACCAGAGTACATTTGCCGCAAAGCATGCATTTTTGCATTTCTTTTTCCAGTCCTTTGCGCTGATCCCAACGATAGAGGTTGTGGATGCGACGTATATTGAAACTGCCGAATTGTCCCGCAGAACAAGTCGCCGTGCAGGCTCCGCAACTGATGCAGCGTCTGAAGGAAGGCACTTTTTCTTCCAAAGCTTGCAGGCGATTGACATCCATATCGTTGGTGTCTATCGACTGAGGTTTTGATATGTTGAATCCAAAGTCTGCCATGCTTATCTTCTCAGGAATGTAATGATTTCGAGGGCTGCCGAACGGCCATCGTTTACGGCTTCGGCTATATGCATGGGACGTTTACAGCTGCCGGCCAGAAAAAAGCCCTCCTGCTCGCTGAGATTATCTTCCAGATGCACGCTTTTGCTCCGGACAAAACCATAAGGCCCTTCGAGTCCGCAGGCTTTGCCAAGTTTGCGTGTACCGGGCGAAGCTTCCATACCTATCATCAGCACCAGTAAATCGGTGGTCATCTTGAGCGGCTGGCCCAAAAGAGTATCTTCGGCTTTGACCTGAATGCGACCATCAAAGGTTGAGGCGGCTTCCGAAATCCGGCCCCGCACAAAGTGCACATTGTACTCTTCCTGCGACTGACGGTACAATTCTTCGTAACCCTGACCCCAGAGCCTCAAATCCATATAAAAGACGTAGACTTCAGTGTCGGGCTGCTGGCGCTTGACTTCTATGGCTTGCTTCACTGCTGTAACACAACATATTTTGGAACAATAATGATTGCCCACTTTTTCGTCGCGGGAACCCACACATTGCAAAAATACCACACGTTTGGGCTCTTCGCCCAGGCTGTTTACCACTTTATGCTCTTTGAGCATAGTTTCGAGCTGCAGGGAATTGATGACACCGTCGTAAATGCCAAAACCCAGCTCTTCTTTGCGTTTGGCATCGAAAGGTTCGTAACCGCTGGCCAGCAACACTGCAGGTACGGTGTGTGAAACACCCTTGTTGTCGAGCAAAATATAGGCATCGGGCTCCTGAATGATTTCGACGATCTCGGTATCTTTGTGTACTGTAATCAGGGGGTGATCAAGTGCCTTGACCATGGTCTGCACTAATTGGCCGGCATCCGAAAAATCGGGAAAAATCTTATATTTATTTTTCACGTTGACAGCCAGCTCCGAACGGGCTTCGAACAAACTGACCGGACAACGATGAGCAGCCAGCACCGAGGCAGCCTCCATACCGGCAGCTCCCCCTCCGATGATGGCTACCTGCAAAGGCAATTCCACTTCTTCGGGTTCCAGACGTTTTTTGCGACGAATCTTTTTGACGGCCTTCAGCCTGCGTTTTATTTCTCTGGGTTTAGGGCTTTCATCGCTGCGGCTCGCTTTTTCTTTTTCTTTCATCTCCAAAGGTTTAAACACGTAGATACTGCGGCTTCTCGGGATTGGGCAAAATTTTACCGCTTACGCTTTTGTATTTCTCATTGGGATTATAGGGGATGCCCAGCTTGTCGAGTAATCGCTCCGATTGCACCTGGTGCAGCTGCAGACCCAGTTCCCAGGGGTCGTAACCCAGCAGGAGTCCGGCCATTTCCTCGTAGGTGAGCACCGGAATACCAAAACGGTTTTTATCATAGGTTTTATGTTCCATTTCGGCAATGGTGTATTGCCATTTATCCATAAACATAGTACAACCCGGGCAATTGGCCACCACAAAATCGGGTTCATAGGGTTGCATCGATTCAAATTTCTTTTTGGTGTTGGCCACCGAATAACCCCGGTTGGCTCTAACCACATATTGCCTGAATCCAAAACCACAACAATGCCTGCGCTCGGGATAATCAACTACTTCACCACCCCAGGATTCAATCATACCTGCCAGTACATGCGGAAATTCGGCTTTACCCACCCCTTTGTTGGGGAAGATCTTGGCGTAATGGCAGCCGATGTGTTCCACTACCCTAAGGGGTTTGCCGGTGAAACGATTGACCAGACGATAGCGCATTTTCTCCTTGAGCTCTTCGCGAAACTTATAGATAA